>JAURWH010000212.1 GCA_030655055.1 bacterium | reverse complement strand
GAAGAGGCCTTTGGTCTGCTGGCCCACCATTATTACCGGGCCAACAACTGGGAGCCGGCCTTCTTTTATTCGGTGGAGGCCGGGGACAAGGCCAAGAAGGTCTACGCCAACCAGGAAGCCTTGGCCCACTACGACCGTTCGCTGGAGATCTTTGACAAGATGGTGGAGGCCGGGATGCTGCCGGAGCTGACCAAGCGGATAGAGGAGGAGATCAAGGCCGAGGAGGCCAAGAAGGAGCTGGGGAAGAAATAGCAGGAAACGGAACACCGATTTCTCCTCCCACGAAATCCCACGAAAAAACACCAAAAATATGATATTTACATGGTAGGGGCGATAGGAAGATTTTCCCTTTACATAGCCACGACCTTAAGGTCGTGGCTATGTGGTTAATATCTACATCACTTTAGTGCAAAGTGCAAAAAATACATTTCGGCAACTCATTGCAAATCAATACTGTGATAAAATAAACGGTAAAATATTGCATTTTATATAGTTTGTTGAGACACGAGGCCTGGCTTTGTTTAAAATTATTGTACAGCTAACAATAATTAAATAAATGACTTAGAAAATATGTATTGCTACGGTTTGAATTTGGTATATTAATTGCATATTAAGTAAAGCAGTAATCAAATATAAACTAATTTATAAACAGGAGAAACACATGAAGAGCATGTCCAAATGGTTAGTGGTTCTGGCTTTAGTGGTTTTGGCAGCCAATGCCTTTGCCATTCCTGCCAACCCCCGGCCTCGTACGCTCACCCAGCCCGACGGCAGCAAATTCCAGGCCGTGTTAAAGGGCGACGAACATTTTCATTTTGCCGAGGATGCCGAAGGCTATTCCATCGTGCAGAACGAAAAAGGCTTTTGGACCTATGCCAAGCAGGAGAACGGCTTGCTGGTTGCCACCAATCTGGTAGTGGGCAAAAGCGCCTGTGATTATGCCAAGCACCTGCGGCCCAGCGCCGATGCGGTGCAGGCCCTGCCCCAGAACGCCAACAAGCTCATCAACTGGTCGGTGGAGAAGAGGCATAAAATGTCCACCGACTTCCTGTACGGCCCCGGCCTGACCAAGGCTAATCCCTCCAAGGCCGCCAGCGGCCGGCAGTATCTGAACGTGGTGCTGGGAGACTTCTCGGACAGCACCTTTGCCTGGTACGCCGCCACCGAAAAGGCCGGCCAGAACCCTTACAATCCGTTTCACTATGATTATACCGCCGCCAACAACCATAACTTGTATACCGTAAACTGGTTCAACTTTGTATGCTTCGGCGATTCTATTGCTCCCTACGTGCCGGACTCCTCGAAAGTAGGCTCCCTGAGCAACTTCTACAAAGATTTTACCATGGGCAAATGCTGGTGGTTTGGAGCGGTCTCCCCGGTGATAGCCACCGGAGTCACAAGGCTGGCCAGCGTCAGTGCTGACGCACCGTCCTCCACCTATTATAATGCTGCCTTAAGCGGCGCCGACGCCTCTATCGATTTCGGCTCCAACCCCAACGGCACGGCCGACAACCTGATCCTGGTACATCCCGGCCCGGGGCAGGAAGAATCCTCGGACACCAAGGATATCTGGTCCATGTCCATGACCGGCAGCTTCGGCACCCGCGACGGTGTCTCCATCACCGAGCTGATCGCCTGCCCCCAGAACGGGGAGTTGGGCGTGAACGCCCACGAGTTGTTCCACCAGATCGGCGGCCCCGATCTTTATGACTACGGTTACTCCGGAACCCCTTGGGGCGAATGGTCCTTAATGGACAACGGCTCCTACAACGGCAATCTGGGCGGCGACAAGCCGGCCTTCCCCGGCGGCCACCTGCAGTATGACGTGGACGGCCATATCGAGACCGGGATCGACGGATGGCTGACCGCCGGAGCGGCTGGCAACACCGATTCCATCTCCAGCGCCTACCGCGGCGACGGCCAGTATACCATTGCTGCACTTGACTCGGCCGGCGAAGCCCGCCGGGGCAATGTCACCAGCGGCATCCGGTTCTGGCGCATTCGCAACAATGCCTTCCGCGATTCCGCCCAGGTGTTCTTTGTTGAACTGCGCAACCGCACCCCACCCTACGAAGAGGGCCTGCCCGAGAACGGAATCATCATTACCCACATCGATACCCGCATGGGCGGAGGCTCGCGCTTTAATGACGGCCCGCCCTGCGTCAAATATTATTATTCCTGGGTGGAACAGCCCGGCATCAACCCCAATATTGCCTATGCCGCCGCCGACAGCATGTTCCCGCGCGGATGCGCCAATGCCGCCTACTCGGCCCAGGATATCAGCGCCGGCGGATATGCCGAGAATGCCATTGACTCGTTGACCATTCCCAACTGTCTGGCCAACGGCGGCCTGGTTGGCGGAACCGCCACCAGAAACGGCCCCTGGATCTACGACGTCTCCAATGAAGGCCCCACCATGACATTTAAGGTGGCCCGCACCGGTCTGGTTGCCGCCACCCCATTGGTAGGCTATCAGTCATCGTTGGTGCTGGATCCGCCAATGTTGTATACCGCCAACAACGGCAATGCCATGTTCGACCCCTGGGAATACGATACCGTTAAGTTTACTCTGCGCAACACCGGCGCGGCCATCTCCGCCGGAGCGGCCTGCTCATTGTATGTGGTGGACGGCACCCAGTGGGCCACCATCACCAATTCCGGCTGGAAAGCTTTGGGCGCCGGCGCCATCGCCACCAATGCCAGCGTTCAGAGCCTGGGCTATGGGGTTGAGATCAAAAAGGACGCCCCCAAGTTTTATGACGTAACTTTTGCGGTCAAGATCAGGAGCACCACGCCGTCTTATACCACTACCAGCTATTTCACCCAGAGGATCAGCGGCTTGGTGGTGGTCAAGACCTACGACTTCCAGAATCTCCGGGTGGGCGGAACCACCTATGCCTACAGGATCTGCCCCAGCTCGGTGGCTGTATTGGCTGACACCGTGTTTATCAGCAATGCCAACCTGGACAACGCCACCTTCCAGACCCGGCTTTATGCAATACCCAAGAAAACCCTCAACAATCCCTTGCTGCCGGCCGATACCATCCGTTCCATCAACAACAAGGGTTCTGTCCATTTAGCCACAATGTACGGCGGCGGAATTGACATTGACAATTCCAAGAACCTGTGGATATCCCTGCAGGACTCCGTCATCCAGATCAATCGTTCCACCACCAAAATATCGGCTTTCTTAGCCCCCAACTGTTCCTGGGGCGGAACCCCGATGAAGCGCATCCGGGGCATAGCCTTTGGACCGTCGGTGATAGACACCATCGGACCCGATCCAATGTCCGGCGACTCGCTGTATGCCTACTGGCAAAACTATGAAACATTCTCCGAATCAATATTTGTTTACAGCAAGCCGGCCTCGGGAACCGCGGTCAAGCGGGCCGGATACAGCTGGGACGAGACCGCCTATGGCGCCACCTACGGCGGCCAGTGGTGGAACGGCCGGGCCCTGGAAAACGACGGTTCCAGCATCTGGTCCTCCTCGGTGTTCATGAACTATTTAATGCGCCGGAATCCCATCACCGGCCAGCTGGTTGACATCATGCCCGGACCGTCCAACTACGGCAGCTACGGTACCTACGGAATGGCCATTGAAGCCACCAATGCCGCAGGCGTGCCTTATGCCCCGGTGGGCTCGGCGGCCTACGTTCCCTATGCGGTGGGCAACGTGCACTATCTGTACTGCTCCGCCATGGACGAGGCCAAGGTTTACAAGGTAGACATCACCGGCCTGGTTGCCTCCACTCCGCCCGACAGCGTAGTGATATTCACTTTGTCTGCCACCAGCAACAAGATCAAATGGTGGAAGGCCAACGTTGACAAGCAGAAGGTCTTCCGTTACAACGTGTACAGACAGGTACTGGGAACCACCACTCCTCCGGAAGCCAGCGACCTGATTGCCACGGTAACCCATCGCTATGGAGCCGGCGTGGCAGACAGCGTAATCGACAACAGCGCCAAGGGCGGCAAGGCTGCTTGGGTCTATACCGTAACCTCGGCCAACTATTATTCCGGCGGATCATGGGGCGCCTCGGTCAATGCCGACGCCAAGGCGGTTGAGCTGACCAGCTTTGCGGCTGCAACCTCCAACAACAGCGTTACCCTTAACTGGGCCACCGCCTCCGAGCTGAACAACTACCAGTGGATCATCAAGCGCTCGGCCGACGGCGTGAATTACAAGGATGTGGCCACTTTGGACGGGGCCGGAACCAACCCCTACGGCAAGTCTTACAGCCATACCGACGTGGTGGAAGCCGAAGGGATCTATTACTACCAGCTGTATAACGTCAACAGCGACGGCCACCAAACCCTCTCCGGTTCGCTGGTCGAGACCGTGGGCAAGATCCCGCTGTCCTATGAGCTTTCCCAGAACTATCCCAACCCGGTCGGCCGCGGCGCAACCAAGGTCTCCTTTGCCTTAAAGAATCCGGGCAAGGTCAGCCTGGTGGTTTACAATGTGCTGGGCGAGCAGGTTAAGACCCTGGCCAACGACACCCGCAAAGCCGGGTTCTACACCGTCAACTGGAATGGCACCGACGACAAAGGCCGCCAGGTCTCCAACGGGATCTACTTCTACAAGCTGATCTCGGGAGAGTTCCAGTCCACCAAGAAGCTGACGGTGCTGAAGTAATCATTTAGCTTTTTACACATATCAAACCCCCCCGCCTTTGGCAGGGGGGTTTGATGTAAGGGGAGGGTAGAAAGACAGGTTTTATTGTCAGTGACAACCGGTAGTTGCATCTTCTGATAAGCGTTACACAACAGGGTTAATTAAACAATTGTCCCTGTTTTAAGTGCAACAAGAAACTGTAGAATATATGGGGATAAATTGTTCTTCGTTAAAATACATTTAACAAGTCATCCATTAAAATCACATATAACTAACAATGGCTAAAAGACGAAAGATCATCGGTGAGATAATGGTCTCCCTGGGTTACGTAACGCTGGAACACATCAACAAGGCCCGCTGGCAGCAGATGCAGGGGACGGGCAAGCGCATCGGCGAATGCCTGGTGGACCTGGGGCACACCACCCACGACGAGGTGCACCGGGCTCTGCAGGTACAGGAACTGGACCCGGCGGAGTAGACCCTTTTGCCCACGAAAACGCACTAAAAGGGAAATAATTATTTAGTGTTCTTTCGTGTCTTTAGTTGGCAGGGTTACACCGAAAAAATAAAACAATTAGTGTCATTTAGTGTTTTTAGTGGGATGGCTCCCCGGTAAAAAGTAAATAAATATTTAGTGCCCTTTCGTGTTGTTAGTGGGCAGGATCCCCGGTATGTTCAAGTCATTAACCAAAATTAACATAGAGGACATCAAACAATGAAACGAGTTCTGTCGGCAATGTTCATCCTGGTATTGGCCGTTTCCCAGGCGCTGGCTACCGATCCCAGTGTGCTTAAGATGCGGATCGGCGCATTCTCCACCAAAAGCGGGATGCCTTCGTACAAGAACCTGGGTCTGGAGCGGACGGCCAAGGCCGACGGCCCGGACTATTACATCGTTCAGTTCACCGGGCCGGTGCTGGACGCCTGGCGCGACCAGGTGGTAAAGGCCGGGGGCAAGGTGTTCGATTACCTCCCCAACTACGCCCACATCGTCAAGATGACCCCGGCGGTCAAAGCCGTGGTGGAAAAGATGCCCATGGTCCAGTTCGTGGGCTACAACCAGCCGGCCTTTCGCATCAGCCCCAAACTGCTGGAAGCCCCGACCCCGTATTCATTGGATGAGCCGGGACGGATCATGCTCAACATCGTTACCTTTGAAGTGGCCGACGCCAAAGGGGTCAGGGAGCGGATCACCGCCAAGAAAGATGTCCGTTACCTTCAGCACGGCGAGAACATCGTACAAGTATCCATTCCGGCCGACCAGTCAATAGAGATCGCCAAAGAGATCGCCAACTACCCCGAGGTTTACTGGGTTGAAAGATATTTCCAGCCAACTTTGCACAATGCCTGGAGCCGCTGGATCAACCAGAGCCTGGACTCCACCGGGATGCGGGCTGCCGTAGATTCCTGGAAATCCAAGCTTACCATGGCCACCGCCGACGACACCCTGAAAATGCCCATTTACAAACGCGGATTGTACGGCCAGGGGCAGATCGTGGGAGATGATGACACCGGAATGGATTGGGACAACATCTATTTCCGGGACGGCGCCGGTTTAAAACCGATCTACGACAAGGATAAGGACACCATCATCGAGGCTACTAATGCCCACCGCAAGATCGTAGGTTATAACGTCATTTCCGATACCTTTGACCTGACCTCCTCGGGCCACGGCAGCCATACCAGCGGCTCCATCGGCGCCGACAGCCTGGGCTGGCTGACCACCCAGGCATCACTGCCCCGGGCCATGGGCATGGCTCCCAAGTGCCGGATAGCCTTTACCGATATCGGCGGGGCCAGCGATGCTTTAGTTTTGCCCACCAACTACGCCGACATCTATATCTGGGAATATAACGCCGGGGCCAGGGTCACTTCATCCTCCTGGGGGCAGAGCGCCGGGGGAGCCTCCAGTTATACCATAAACTGCCGGCAGTTGGATACATTGGCCTGGGCTCATCAGGACCTGGTGATGTTCCGTTCTGCCGGTAACGACAATACTTCAGGCGACAGGGTGAACTCGCCAGCTACTTCCAAGAACATTGTCTGCGTTGGCGCCAGCGAATCAGGGTTCGGAGCCGGGGCCACCACTTGGGCGGTCAACGGAACTACTGACCGCAATGAGCTTTTGGATATGGCAGAGTTCTCATCCCACGGCCCGACTGACGAAGGTTTGAGGAGACCAGCATTGGTGGGCTGCGGAGGGTGGTACATCTGGTCGGTTGAGTCTGACGGAGATTTGACCACCAATAATACCGGTATTTTAACCATGGGCGGAACCTCCATGTCCACGCCCACCATGGCCGGCATGGGCGCCCAGGTGCGGCAATATCTTACCGAAGGCTGGTGGAAGACAGGAACCAAGGTGGCCGGCGACGCCATAGCCAAGCCCACCGGTCCGTTGATGAAATCTCTGATGATGCTGTCCACCCGGAACTTCAACGGCGCCTATTCCATAGACGCCGTCGGCCAGACCGGTACCCAGAACGTGCCCTCCCAGGGCCAGGGCTGGGGCGGAGTGGTGCTGGATGATGCCTTGTATTTTGCCGGCGATGCCCGCAAGCTGAAGATAGACGACACCAAGAGCTTTACCACCACCGGGCAGACCTATACCTTTACTATTAGCACCGGTACTTCCACCACCGAACCGTTAAAGATCGTGCTGGTATATTACGATTATCCCTCGGCTTCGCCATCCACCGACATCTCGGTCAACAATCTTAACCTGACCGTCACCGACGGCACCAATACCTACCTGGGCAACGTCTTTGGCCAGCCGGCCAGCAACGGATTTTCCATCACCGGCGGCACCGCCGACACTGTGAACCCGGAGGAAGTGGTCTGGCTGGCCCCGGCCTCATCCAAGGCCAGCAGGACCTTTACCGTTACCGTTACCGCCGCCGCCATCAACCGCGGGCCCCAGCCTTTTGCACTTACCGCTGCCGGCGACATCATCGCCAGCACCAGCTTCCGGGATGCCCTGGCGGTCAGCTTTGCCGGCATGAACCTGATGGCTTCCTCAGATGGCGTGAACCTTACCTGGCGGACCGAGAGCGAACAGGAATGTTTGCGCTGGGAAATAGAGCGGTCGGAAAATGCCGATCAGGGATTTGTCCAAGTCGGCAAGGTTGACGGAGGGGGAACCACCTCCCAGCCGAAGAACTACAGCTACACCGATAATTCCATCACTGCCAAGGGCGAGTATTATTACCGGCTGGCCGAGATCGACGCCAACGGAAACACAACTTACTATGGTCCGATGAACATAGGCTTTGGCGGGGACATCCCGGCGGCCTACATGCTGGCCCAGAGCATACCGAACCCGACCATGGGCAGCACCAACATCAGCTTTGCCCTTAAAAGATCGGGGAACACCAGCTTGAAGGTCTACAACATCGCCGGACAGGCGGTGAAGACCCTGGTCAACGAGAATCGCCAGGCCGGCAATTACAGCGTTGACTGGGACGGCAGGGACGACCAGGGCCAGAAGGTTTCCAACGGGATATATTTGTACCGGCTGATCTCGGGAGACTTCCAGGCCACCAAAAAGATCACGGTACTAAGGTAAACTATAAAACCTACTGTACTTTGGCAAAACCTGAAACATTGTCATCTTGAGATTCCCTCCCTGCCTGACAAGCTGAAAGATGGCATTGTCCCCCCTTTCGTAAGTAGGGCAGATAGCCATTTTCACTTTGGCAAACTCAGTGCATCGCTCAAGGCAGGCCTTCAATTTGTAAGGCCGGGAGAATGTCTCAGGGTGACAAAGGCGGTTGAATTGGTACTAGTGCCAAAGTCCAGTAATCATTTAAAAACCTCCCCTTTAAACAGGGGAGGTTTTTTTGTGCTTTCCTCAAAAAAATGGCAATATTTACATTGCGCTCTGCATATTTTGCACGACAGTAAGATGCATATTCATAAGACTTTATACTAATATCAGCTATTATTGATCAAATTCAGTCAGCAATGTTAATAGTAGGAAAAACCAGCAATCTCCGGCAAAAATGATGCCAGTACATTCTCTTTGACCACAACGGCTTATAAGTATTTAAATTGAACATTATATGTTATTGCTTTGGTCTAAAAATTGCATAATAGTTCTATAACATCATAAAAACTAATGAACCAATATATAATAATCCTTTCGCTGCTGTTTTCAGTCAGCCATTGCCTGGCCTTTGAAACGGTGGAGTTCAAAGACCCTTGGTCCAAGCCCGGGGTCAACATCAGCAAATCCGGCAAGGGCGGCCTGGAGCTGACCTTCTCGGTCGGCCAGTATATGCTGGAAGACAAGCTGGTGGACGGCAAATCTGCCAAGGCCATAAAAATGAACGGCTCAATGCTGCCCATCGGGGCGGGATATCCCGACCTGCCGGTGGTCAGCAACTACGTGGCGGTGCCCAACGGAGCCAAGCCCAAGGTCACCGTGCTTTCGTACCGCGAGGAAATATACCAGAACATGGAGATCGCCCCGGGAATGGAGCTTCCGGCCGACCTGGACAAGTCGATAAAGCCGCTTCAGAAAAGATCCTCTACATATTCCAAGGACGAGTTCTTTCCCGGTGATTTTGTCATTACTTCCGATATCCAGAAGATGAGGGGGGTGGACGTCTTAATCCTTTCCTTTGCGCCGTTCCGCTATAACCCGGTCACCAAAGAGCTGGTGGTCCGCCGGGACATGAAGGTCAGCGTAACCTTCGAAGGAGGCAAGGGCGAGTTCGGGGACGACCTTTACCGGCACCCGATGTTCGAACGGATATTGCAGCAGAACATAGTTAACTACAGCTCCATCCAGCCCAGCCAATATACCCAGATCCACGATATATCTACGGCCGCCAAAACCTCCGGCAGCAAGGAGGCCGGGGAGTTTGAATACATAATCATCGTTCCTGACGATGCCGGCTTTAAATCCTGGGCGGAGACCTTAAAGCAGTTCCGGAAAAAGCAGGGCATAAAGACCGGTATTTTCACCACCACCGAGATCGGCGGCAACACCCCGGCCATCCTGGAGGCCTTCATCGACAACGCCTATAATACCTGGACCGTCAAGCCGCTGGCAGTGCTTTTGATGTCCGACCTGGGCTCCACCAGCAAGGCTTACGGCGTCACCTCCTCGCATTTCATGGACCATCCGGACGCATTATACCCCGACTACGTTTCCGATAATATCTTTGCCGATCTGGACATCACCGACGCCGCTTCCGAATGGAGCAACGGCGGGGCGCCGGAACTGGTGTTCACCCGGATGCCGGCCCAGACCGCGGCCCAGTGTTCCATCATGGTAATGAAGATCATCAATTACGAAACCGCCCCGCCCTCCGCCGGCAGTTTTTATGACCTGCCGCTTTCGGCCGCCGGCTGGCAGGACGAGCGCTGGTTCGGGATTTGTTCCGAGATCGTGCGCGGGTTCTTAAAGAACAAACTGGGCAAGACCACCCAGCAGCAGTATGCTCTGGTGGATGAATACGGCCCGGCCGGAGGGGATCTCTGGTCCACCACCGATCCCAGCGCCCTGGTTTCGGCCTACGGCCCGTCCGGGGAAAATTACATCGAGGCCACAGTGCCTGCGGGCATGGACTGGAGCAGCGGCACCGGAGCCGGGGTGGTAAGCGCCGTCAACAACGGCACCTTCATGATCATGCACCGCGACCACGGCAATTATGCCGGATGGGGGGAGCCGGCCTTTACCATAGCCAACATTCCCAGCCTTGCCAACACCGACCAGACCTTTGTCTTTTCCATGAACTGCCAGACCGGAGCCTTTCAGCACCCCACCATCCAGACGTTTTCCGAGATGCTGCACCGCAGCCAGTACGGGGCGCTGGGGGTGCTGTGCGCCACCGAGACGTCGTATTCCTTCGTCAACGACGCCCTGATCATGGGCATCATGGACGGGTTGTGGCCCAGTTTCAATTCAGCCAACAACTGGGACGTGCCCGATGCCGGCGCCGGCCAGACCTATCAGAAATATACCGAGGACCTGAGGCCGGCCTTTGCCCTGGCCTCCGGAAAATGGCATTTAATGACCCAGTCTTATACCGACCCCATCATGCCGTCCTATTTCAAGGGATTCACCTGCCAGTTGTTCCACGTCTTCGGGGATCCCTTCATGACCTTCTGTTCGCAGATCCCGGACACCTTTAGGCTGAGCTTCAGCTCCGCCATTTCCGCCGGCAGCCAGACCTTCTCGGTCAACGTCAGAAACCAGGCCGGGGCCAACGTGCCGGGGGCTTTGGTGGGCCTGTACATGCCAACCAACTCGCCGGAGATCGTGACCTCAGGGCTTACCGATGCCGAGGGCAACGTGTCGTTCACCATCAACCCCCTGCTGGACGGACAGCTCTTTGTCACCGCCACCAGGTCCAACTTTGTGCGGCTGGAAACTTCGGCCGAGGTCATCAGCGGACCCCCGTCCCAACCTGCCGTAATAAAACTGTTCTCCGGCGCCAAGCTGTCCGACCTGAGGCCGTATCTTTCCTTTGTCTCCACCGACCCCCAAAACAACCCCATAGATTACCGGGTGACCTGGGACACCACGGCCTACTTCCTTCCGGACTCCCGGGACAGTTTCACCACCGGCGCCTATGCCAGCGGCGTCCCGGCCGCTTTCCAGTTCCCGGCCAGCCTTACCGCCGGGCGCACCTACTGGTGGAAGGTGAAGGGCCGCGACCCGGAGGGCACCAACATCTTTGGGCCCAGCAGCGAACCCCGATCCCTGACCATCGGCGCCGATATCCCGGCCGGCACGGTCTGCTGGTGCCACACCCACGGCAGCCAGTTTGCAAGCGATGTTTACAGCGGTTCGGTGGCGGCCCAGGGCGACAGCGTGATCCTGACCGGACTGCCGGGGGGAAGCGGGGTCTTGCTGAGTGAAAGTTTTGAGGCCGGAGCCGGCCTGCCTGCCGGATGGAGCACCAGAGAAACCAACAATAACGCCTTTGACTGGACCATAGGCACCAGCACCGGCGTGGTCAACGTTCCGCCAAATTACGGCGCCTATTACGCTTATGTCAGTTATCCCACCAAAGGGAAAGTAACCCGCGATGCGGATGAACTGATAGCGCCTTTTGTTTTGGTGCCTGCGACCGCCACCGATCTCTCACTTAAATACGGCCTGGGCTACAACTATGCCCAGGCCGGTGACAGCTTGAGCGTCTGGGTTAGGTTCTCGGACAGCGGGGCCTGGACCATGCTCCGGTGCTTTACCGCCGACGTGGCCTCCTCCACCGACTCCATCAACCTTGCCGCCTACCTGCCCCAGGACAGCATCCAGTTCATGTGGCGTTTTTCCTCCCCCGGCGGAAAAACTGGAGAGGACGGGGCCATAGACAATATCCTGGTTTCCTACCGTTATGGCAGCGCCAGCCTTTCCGGCTCTTTGACCACCGGCCCCATATATTACAATGACATCACCAGGGCCGAGACTGTTTCCCGCCTTTCCTATAAATGGGGACAGGTCCTTTGGCGCAAGAAGACCGCCGCCGACTCCATAGGGGTGCAGATAGAGTACTGCCAAAGCGGAAGCTGGTCACTGGTCCCAGATGCGGTGCTGCCCAATAACTCCAAGGTCATCTTCAACCAGTCCTCGGCGGTGGACAGCGTTTCACTGGCAACTTTGGACACCCTGATATACGACAGCCTGCGGGTGATAGCCCGGTTGTACCGGCCGGCCGGAAAGGCCTCCGCCGATCCGGTGCTTTACGACATAGAGCTGGGTCGTCCGGGTTACGTTTCGCCGATGGCGGTCTGCCTGTCGTACTTTGCCGCCTTTGTCCAGAATAACGGCATCATTGTTCAATGGCGGACCGAGAGCGAGCAGGAATGCCTGCGATGGGAGATAGAGCGGTCGGAAAATGCTGACCAGGGATTTGTCAAAGTCGGCACGATTGAAGGAGGGGGAACGACCTCCCAGCCGAAGAACTACAGCTACACCGACAATACCATCACTGCCAAGGGCGAGTATTTTTACCGGCTGGCCGAAGTTGACAACAAAGGCAGCAAAACATACTACGGTCCGATGAACATAGGCTTTGGCGGGGACATCCCGGCCGCCTATATGCTGGCCCAGAGCCAGCCGAACCCGGCCAAACAGTCAACAGTGATCAATTATCAATTATCAAAGCCCGGCCATACCAGCTTGAAGATATACAACATCGCCGGGCAGGCGGTAAAGACCCTGGTCAACCATCCCCGCCAGGCCGGCAATTATAGTGTTGACTGGGACGGCCGGGCCGACCAGGGCCAGAAGGTTTCCACCGGGATCTACTTGTACCGGCTGATCTCGGGAGACTTCCAGGCCACCAGGAAGATCACGGTGCTGAGATAAATGCAGAATGGATAAAAAACTTTGGCTGAGAGCGGATATTTTTATTGCATGTTCCCGTAAAAAAATGTTAACATATGAACAAATGTCCGACCATTTACAAAGCGCCGGCAAGCATTCACTATCAGGAAAATAACACTAATAAACCATATAAAGGAAGACCCAAAAATGAAACGTTCGTTTGTGGCCGCATTATTGGTACTGTTTTCAATCAGCCATTGTTTGGCCTTTGAAACGGTGGAGTTCAAAGACCCATGGTCCAAGCCCGGGGTCAACATCAGCACCTCCAGCAAAAGCGGATTGGAACTTACTTTCTCCGTCGGCACATACATGCTGGAAGACAAACTGGTGGACGGCAAATCGGCCAAGGCCATCAAAATGAACGGTTCAATGCTGCCGATCGGGGCGGGATATCCCGACCTGCCGGTGGTCAGCAACTAC
>JAURWH010000211.1 GCA_030655055.1 bacterium | reverse complement strand
CCGCGTTGGAGGAATGGATGGTGGAGATGGTCAAATGCCCGGAGCTGGCAAAATCCAGGGCCATTTTGGCCGAGTAGGGGTCCCGGATCTCGCCCAGGAACATGATGTCGGGATCCTGGCGCACCGCCGATTTAAGCAGGGACTCAAAGGTCACCCCGGCCTTTTCGTTCACCTGCTGCTGGTTGGCGTAGGGAATGCGGTATTCCACCGGGTCCTCCACCGTTATCAGGCTGCGGCTTTTGGTGTCAATCTGGGACAGGAAACTGTAGATGGTGGTGGTCTTTCCGGAGCCGGTGGGACCCACTATCAGCACCACCCCGTGGGTGCGGCTGGCCAGGTCCTTCATGGCTTCGGACTGCCTGGCTGTCATCCCCAGCTCGGACAACAGGGCCGGCTTCACCGAAGGTTCCAGCATCCTGATCACCAGGCTTTCGCCGTCAGGGGTGGAGCTGGTGGCCATCCGCATCTTAAAACTGCGCTCGCTGATGGAGGCCTCCAGCCCTCCGTCCTGGGGGCGGCGCCGCTCGGCAATGTCCAGCCCGCTCATGGCCTTGAACCGGGAGATCAGCATGTCGCCGGTCTTCTTCTTAAGTTTGAACATTTCGCGCATGTCGCCGTCCACCCGGAACCGCACCAGGGTGTTTTCCTCCTTGGGCTCAATGTGGATGTCGCTGGCCCGCTCCTCCACCGCCGAATAGAGGATGTTGTTGGCGATGTGCATCACCGGATATTTTTCCACCTGTTCCTGGGTAAGCTTGGCCACCTCTATCTTTTCCCGCTTGGTGACCACCTGGCCGGACTGGGAGGGATCGGATGCTCCCTCGTCATTCCGGGCCTGGGCTTCAAACAGCAGCTTTATCTTGGCCGGCTCGGTGACGGCCAGCGCCGCCCGTTGTCCGGTCTTGCCAAAGCTTTCCAGCAGGGTTATCAGTTCTACATTGAAGGGATTGGCCACCAGAAAAATGACCTGCCTTGGGTCTCCGGACATGGCCACTATCTGGTTGCGGCGGGAAAAGGCCGGAGGCAGCACCCCCAGCTTTATTTTTTCCGGGTCTATCTGGGTCAGATACTCCAGCTTTAGATATTCAGCCATGGCCCTGGCCAGTTCGGAAGCAGACAGAGCTCCGGTTTCCGAAAGAAGGTAGATCTCATCAGGAGGCAAACTTGACAAAAGCTCCCGTTTATCCCCGGATATTTTGTATTTTTCCCCCAGCCAGTCCTTAAAGGCCAGATACTGGGCCGGCGATATGACGGCATCCCATACTACAGCCTCCAGCGGCAGGGAATACCATTGTTTCCCGGCCTTTAAGCATACCTCGATCTTGGCAAGCAGTATCTCCCTTTTGATGGGCTTCTCCAGAAAGTCGGCCGCCCCGCAGGAAATGGCCTTCTTACGGTCTTCCTGCCCGCCGGAGGCGGTGAGCACCAGCACCGGGATCAAGGCCGTCTTCTGGTCTTCCTGCAGGCGCTCGCAGAACTGGTATCCGGATACCACCGGCATCATCAGGTCCAGCAGGATCAGGTCCGGTTTTCTGGAGCGGGCTGAGGCCAGTCCTTTTTGGGGATCGGACTCCGGTAACACCCGGTATCCGGCCGGAATCAGATAGCGCTCCAGCAGTTTTAGGATGTTTGGATCGTCGTCCACGCAAAGGATCAGGGGAAGTTCTTTGTCAGTCATATACGACCTCCACTTTTTCCAGATATTGTTTCAGGTTCTGCAATTGCTCTTTAATCCCTTCAGATTGCTGTCCCTTGGCGCAAAGCTCCATGGCCGCCCCGATGGCGGTGATGCCGTCAAAGCCGTAGCCGCCGCCCGAGCCCTTCATGCTGTGGGCCAGCCGCTGGATCAGCTCAAAGTCGGCGCAGAGCAGGGCGTGGTTTATGGTTGCCATGTCCTGGCGCCGGTTTTCCAGGTATCCCGGCATCAGGTCCCGCAGGTCGGGGTCGGCCTTTACCACTATCCTGCCGGAATTGTTTACGGTGGGTTCCATCGCTGGCAAGTCCTTCTATCGATTGATTGCATTTATTGGCGTCGATCATGTAGCTTGGCCTGTAAGTACCTGTCCGCCGAGATATGTTAGTGTACTTAATAAATACCACTGTTAAATCATGTTAATCCTGTCTACCCCCGAAGAATATCAAGTAAGTGGTTCCCCCAGGTACCGGCTTATGGTATCCAGCAGCTTCTGCTTGGCTATCGGCTTGGAAATATAGGCGTCGCATCCGGCCGCCAGGGTCTTGGCCTCGTCTTCCTTCATGGCGTGGGCGGTCAGGGCTATCACCGGCACCCGTTGCTTGTGGCCGGTCCGTTCCAGCTCCCTTATCTTGCTGACCGCTGTATAGCCGTCCATCACCGGCATCTGCATGTCCATCAGAACGATGTCGAATCTCTGCGACTGGTATTGATCCACCGCTTCCTGTCCGTTGTGAGCCGTGGTCAGATGGTAGGGCAGCTTCTTTAAAAAGGCCTGGAGCAGGAAGAGATTGTCTTCGGAATCGTCCACCACCAATATTCTTCTGTTTTCGGTAGCGCCTTCAGGCATTATTACCGGTGCGGGCGGAATGCTGTCTTGGACCTTTGGATCTTTGACCAGCAGTTTGGACAGGGCTTTCTGCAGGTCGGCTTTCTTGACCGGTTTCACCAGATACCCGCTGATCCCGGTCTGCCTGGCCCGGGCAATGTCCCCCGGACCCGTTTCCGAGGTCAGCATCATCATCTGCACTTCTGGCAGACCCTTGATGCTTTTTATTTTTTCGGCCACCTCAAATCCCGACAACCCCGGCATCCGGTTATCCAGCAGGATCAGGTCAAACGATTCATTGGCCGCCGCCGCTGCATCCAATATCTTCAGGGCTTCCAGTCCGTCGGCGGCGGTGACCACCAGGGAACCCAAGCCCTCCATGGTCTCCTGCAGGATCTTGCGATTGGTGAAATTATCATCCACCACCAGGCTGCGCAGTCCTATGGTGGGGGTTTCTTCCGGGCTGGCTCCGTAGACCGCCGAATCGGAGATCCCCAGATCCACCTCAAAGGCAAAAACGCTGCCCCGGCCCGGCTGGCTTTCCACCCAGATCCTGCCGCCCATCATCTCGGCCAGCTGCTTGCAGATGGCCAGGCCCAGCCCGGTGCCCCCGTATTTACGGGTGGTGGAGGAGTCGGCCTGGGTAAAGCGCTCGAAGATCTTTTCCGTCTTGCCCTCCGGGATCCCGATCCCGGTGTCCCGCACCTGAAAGTTAAGCCGGCAGGTGTTTTTACCCAGGCTGGCCGGCCGCACCGATATGGCCACCTCGCCGGATTCGGTGAATTTGACGGCGTTGGCGGCCAGATTGACCACTATCTGCCTCAACCGGGCCTGGTCGCCCACCAGATTGACAGGTGTTTCCGGGGCGAGCCGGCAGGAAAGCTCCAGACCCTTGCGGTGGGCCGGCACCGCCATCACCCCGCTTACCCCCTCCATCAGTTCGGTCAGGCTGAACGGGGCCTGTTCCAGTTCAATCTGCCCGGCCTCGATCTTGGAAATATCAAGGATGTCGTTGATCAGCCCCAGCAGATTGTTCCCGGCGCTGCGGAATATTTCCACATACTGCCTCTGTTCTTCGGTCAAACTGGATTCGGACAGAAGTTCGGACATTCCGATGATGGCGTTCATGGGGGTGCGGATCTCGTGGCTCATGCTGGCTAAAAAATCGCTCTTGGCGCGGTTGGCCGCATCGGCGGCATCCCTGGCCTGGGTCAGTCCGGCCTGGTAATGTTTTAGCAAAAAAGCGTTAACTATTATCGGCCCGGCCACCATCAGCAGCTGTTCGTTGGCCTGGCCGGCGATCCCGGCCGGGATCAGTTTTAAATATTCAAACCCTAAAAATCCTTCCAGACGGTCGTTGAACACCAGAGGAACAGCCACTATGGCCCGGGCTCCCCGGTTTTTTAACATGGCTTTCTCGTTTCCCGCTTCCTTGGGCAGCAGCTCAATGTCCGGGATGACGATGGTCTTTCCGGCCCCCAGGCTTTCCATCCACATGGGATATTCCCGGCAGGGAATGTCCCTGGATGTTTCCAGCAACGGCTCTATCCCCTCAGCCCTCCATTCATAGGTGCAGGACATCAGGGCGCCGGATTTTGTGATCTGGAAAATATAACTGCGGTCGGCCGAGACAAAGCCCCCTATCAATTCCAAAGCATGGTTTATCTCCCGGTCAATTTCATCCAGCTTGACGTTTATGAACCGGGTGGAGATGTCCAGTATCAGCTCCTCAAAGGCTATCCGGTGCTGGATCTCGATCTCGGCCTGCTTTTTTTCCGTGATATCCCGGCTGTACACCACAAATCCCTCAAGCTTTTCCTGCGGACCGTAAAAGGCCTGGGCCTTGCGCCAGATGGTCACCCCCTGGCCGTCCTTGCGCCTGGCCTCCACTTCGCCTTCGGCGTACCCGGTGGCCATCAAACTTTTCCTAAGCTCCAGTTCCGATGATCGGCCAAGCGGGCTTAAAAAATCAGATGATGCCCTGCCCAGCACTTCCTCCCGGCTGTATCCCAGCAGCCCGTGGTGGGTCTTATTGCAGTCCATGATATTTCCCGAGGGATCCAGCAATTCAATGGCGTCGGCGGCGGTATCGAACAGGGTGCGGTATTTTTCCTCGTTTTCCCGCAGTTCCCCTTCCGACCGCTTGCGGGCGGATATGTCCCGTAAAATGCCCACTGCATTCCAGGCCTGGCCGATCTTTACCGCCGAAAGCGACAGTTCCACTTCTATCACTTTCCCGTCCTTTCGGATGGCCTGCAGTTCCACATTCTTTCCCACCGCGTTCCCCTGGCCCGTTTGTTGGAACCGGGAATAGGCCTGGGCATGGGCGTCCCGGTATTTTTCCGGGGCTATCAGTTGATGCAGGTTCTTGCCCATCGCCTCACTGCCGGGATATCCCAGAATGCTTTCGGCGGCCGGGTTCCAAAAGGATATTTTTCCCTCCGGGTCCATCATTATGATGGCATCCTGGGCCGAAAAGGTGATGGCGTTCATAGTATTGTTTTTTTCCAGCAGCGCCTGCTCCGTTTTTTTCCGTTGGCTGATATCCTTGACAAAGGCCAGGATGCAGTCGTCATTCTGGTACTTGATGTAGGCTCCGGTGGCCTCTACCTCAACGGTGGATCCGTCGGACCGGCGGTAACGCCGGTCTGCCACCCGGACCTCGCCATGTTTGAGGGCGGTCTGAATGTTATCCTCTACTCCGGCGGCATCTTTCTCTATGATGTCATCCAGTCTAAGGTTCAGCAGCTGGGCAGGATCATATCCCAGCCAGTTTGAAAGGTAGGGATTGGCCTTTAAGATTTTATGGCTTTGGGCCTCTACAATGAAAATCCCTTCCGGGGCATGATCAAAGACGACCCTTAACTGTTTTTCCGAGGTTTCCAGCTTTTTGGCCGTGGATTTAAGAAAAGTAAATCCGGCAAAAAAGGAGAATAACAGCAATATCAAGATCAGCGTTATTATTATCCCCTGCCGCCGTTGGGCAGATACAGCCTTAAGAAACTGCTGGGCATCCAGGTCCAGGCCCATTATCACAAGATTTCCCGTCTGTTCCCGGCTTGGATTTACCGGGGCAAATCCGGAGACCCAGTATCCCCACCGGTCATGGGAAGGGCCTTCAATGGCAGCCTGGCCGCTGGCAAATATTTCCTTCAACATCTGGCTGGCTTCGGAGTATGTCTGGCCTGGCGGGGAATAATCCGGGGACCCCGGCGGTTCGCTGTCAACCAGAAATATTATGTCCCCGGCCCTGATGGCCATTAAATAAACAAAACGGCAATGGAGGTCCGATTGCCGTATCTGGGTTAGCTGATCTTTTAGCCTTAAATAGTCCGGGTTGTTCAGGTCGCTTTCATTGCCTTTCAGGGTCTTTACCCGGCTGATGTTCACCGCCGCTGCGGCCGCTTTGGACTGAAGCAACAGGGTGGCCTTGACCTCGTCCTCTTCCTGCCGTCCCAGATAATTGGCGGTAAAATAGCCGAAAATAATTACGGCGGCCAGCGCCAGGTAAAACAGCAGAAAGTAGCCGCCCTTAATTCTGGTTGATCCCGGCTCGTCTTGCCTTAACCTGATCACCGCCCTGATCAAAAGAAGTCCGTAGGAAGCCGTAATAATAAATAATATCAGCACCACACCCATGGTTGTTCCCTGGCCATCAGCCAGCGATTCAAACCATAACGCCAACCCTCCGGTCAGGCAGACCGCCAAAGCCGGGAGCCAGCCGGTTAGCCGCACCTTTGCAATGCTGGCCTCAAGCCAGATGGCCAACCCTATTGTCAGCAGGCCGGCTCCGGCGGCAAAGGCCAGATAATCGTAATTATTAATTAGTTGTTCTATCACGTTTATAAGATTTGATGAACCCAGCTAATTTTCCAATGCGTCCTTGACCGCCTGGACCAGAGTTCCGTTCTCCAGCGGTTTTTGAAGATAGGACTTGACGCCCAGTTCGGTTACCTGTTTTTTCAGTTCCTGGTCCTCCAGGGCCGTCACCACCACTACCGGGGTAAAATTATACAGCAGGGAAGTACGGATGGACCGAAGCACGCTGATCCCGCCTCCGGCCGGCATCTTCAGGTCCAGTACCACCAGGTCGGGGCGCTCCTTGCGCACCTGATTAATACCCTGATAAGCGTCTATGGCCACAAACACATGGTGACCGGCCAAACTCAGCTGCCTGGCCATCAGCCTGGTGATATCCGGATCATCTTCTACTATCAGGATCTTGGCCATAACTGCTCCTGTTGTTTTTTCATTTCTAACCTATATTGCCTTGCAAGCCGTTTATCTGACGAATATTTAGCCTATTCAAAGCAATGCTTATTTTACTAATTATACTGATTTTACTCATTTTGTCAATAGTTTTCTGTATTTTTTGTGAAAAAAACTCAACCCCCGCCCCCTTCTCTTATCAAGAGAAGGGGATCTAGGGGATGAGTTCAAATTTCCCAACGCAGAGTTTTTGCGAAATAATAAAACCCCGCCGCACTTCGACTAAGACTTCGGCTGGGGGTGCAGTGAGCTTGCCGGACTGCTCAGTCCGGCGTCTCAGTGCCCGACGGAGCTGGCTGACCCCTCTCCCTGCCTCTCCCCTGACTGCGCTAAACTGCTTCGTCAGGCTGGCCCATCAGGAGAGAGGCATTTATACTCTGAACTGATTATTTAGTCAGAAGGTTATAATGTTTTCGGGTTTTTTCGTGGATTTAGTGGGAAAAAAATGGAAACGCTGGGTCTCAGCTCCCAAACAGCGACACCACCCGGTTCTTCCCCGCCCTTTTGGCCTGGTACAAGGCCTCATCGGCCCGTTTTATTATGTCCTCTCCGCTTTTGTCCTGTTCCGAGGCCTGGGTCAGGCCGATGCTGACCGAAGCCGTCTGGTCCCTGCCCTCTAGGAACTTCTTCTGCTCAACTGCCGCCCTTATCCTTTGGGCTATGTTCATGGCCTGGTCCTCCTTGGTGTCCGAAAATATCACTATGAACTCGTCCCCGCCGTAGCGCACCGCCAGGTCGCTGGTCCGGATCTCGTCCTTGAGTATCCTGGCCGCCCCGCTCAGCACCTGGTCGCCGGACAGATGCCCCAGATTGTCGTTGATGGGTTTAAAGTTGTCTATGTCCATGATCATCAGCGAAAAGATCCGGCCGTGCCGCTTGAACAATGCCAGCTCCCGGTCCATCACCGTGTCCAGGTAATGGCGGTTGTAAAGCCCGGTCAGCGGGTCGGTGATGGACTGTTGGAAGGTCTCGTCCAGGCTGTACTTCAGCTCCTGCTGGGCCAGGTGTTTTCTGATGTTGGCCTTTACCCGGGCCAGCAGTTCCAGCGAATTGACCGGCTTTACCAGGTAATCGTCCACCCCCATGTAAAAGCTTTTGACCTTGGTCTTAAGGTCGCCCAGGGCGGTGATGATGATCACCGGAATGTCCTTGGTGACGGAGTCCTCTTTCAGCTGTTTCAGCAGGTCCAGCCCGCTGATCCCCGGCAGCATCAGGTCCAGCAGGATCAGGTCGGGGATGGCGGCCCGCAGGTACTTCTGGGCCTCCTCGCCGTCGGGCGCAATGTCCACTTCGTAGCCGCCGGTGCCCAATATGGATTTGCAGATGTTGGTTATCCGCTCATCGTCCTCCACTATCAGGATGTGGCTGCGGTAGGAGGCCAGTACCTTTTTCACATGGACCGGAAGCGGCTGGCGGGCGCTCATCTCCTTAAGCTGGTCCTGCAGTTTTTTCAGTTTTACCAGCGAATGCACCCGGGCCAGCATTTCCTGAAGGTTGAAGGGCTTGGTCAAAAAGTCGTCGGCTCCGCTTTCCAGTCCCTGCACCTTGTCCTCCACGCTGCCCAGGCCGGTCACCAGTATGATGGGAATGCCTGCCGTGGCCGGATCGGCTTTAAGCTTTTCGGTCACCTGGAAACCGTTAAGCTCGGGCATCACCACATCCAGTAAAATGATGTCGGGCAGGAAACTGAAGGCCTTTTCCACCGCCTGGGTACCGTTGGCGGCCGATTCGATCTCGTAACCCTGGTCGCTTAAGGCGGCGATGAAAAAGTTGACTATGGTGGGTTCGTCGTCGGCCACCAGTACTTTGGGCTTTGGATCCTGGTTCATGACGTCACCTTTTGTGGTTGTTTAATCGTTATTGATTAGGGTACGTAGCCCAGCCCTTAAGGGCTGGGCTACGGATATATTACCCCACCGTTCCCAGCGCCGTCTTTACCGCCGCCAGCAGTTCCAGCACCTGCACCGGCTTGGACAGATACTGTTTCACCCCCAGCCGGTCCGCCCGCTCCCGGTCGGATGCCTCCACCACCCCGCTGATGAAGATGATCGGTATTTCCCTGGTGGCCGGATTGCCCCTTACGGCTTCGGCCAGCTCAAACCCGTCCATGCCGGGAAGTATGGCGTCGGTGATCAGCAGGTCGGGGAATCTCTGGTGCACCATGTCCAATGCCTCTACCCCGTTTTCAGAGGTTACGGTTTCATACCCGGCTTCCTCTAAAATGGACTGGTAGACCCAGTTCAGGTTGGAGTCGTCCTCGGCCACTAATATTTTGTATGAAGAACTCATATCCCGTCTCCTATATTTTTGCTTTTTTTAGATCTCAATTATTGATCTTTTGTGTCTTTGTGCCACTTCGGTAAACTCAGTGCATCGCTTTGTGGCTGGATGTTTTCTTCGTTCTTTTTATCCGGAAAGTAATCCGGATAAAGCTTATGGGCGCAGTCATCGCACAGGCCGTGGGAGAAGTCGGCATCGCTGTGATCGGACACATATTCCTCCACCTGCTGCCAGTAGCCGCCGTCGTTGCGGATCTTTTTGCAGGAGGCGCAGATCGGGATCAGCCCCTTCAATTGTTTGATGCTGCCCAAGGCTTCCTTAAGTTCGGAGATCATCCTCTCCCGCTCGGCCTCGGCCTTTTTGCGCTGGGAGATTTCCCTAAAGAACCCCACGATGGCCGGGCGGCCCTGGTATTGCACCGGACTGCCGGTCACCTCCACCGGTATCTCCACCCCGTATTTGGAGACCAGCGATATTTCATAGATGCCAGGGATATCATCGTTATGCAGCCTGGCTTGGGCCCTCTTCTGTGATTCCTCCCGGAACCTGGGATGGACCAGGTCCAGCCAAGAGATCCTCTTAAGCTCCTCCTGGGAATAGCCGGTTATCCTGACCGCTTCCTGGTTGGCCACCAGGCAGGCTACCTGAACATCTCCGGTATTCTGCAACATCACTATGGCCTCGCCCGTCCGCCCGGCCGATTCCACCAGCACCCGGTTCTGGGCCTCCGATGATTTCAGTTCATCCTCCATCATCTTGCGCTCGGTGATGTCCTCTTTCACCGCCAGGTATTTGACTACCTTGCCCTCGGTATCCCTGATCCCGGAGATGGCGGCCTGTTCCCAGTACAAACTTCCGTCCTTGCGCTTGTTGTGGAACTGTCCCCGCCACTCGCCGCCGTTTGAGATGGTTTCCCATAGCTTTTTATACTCTTCGCCCGGCAGTTCGCCCGATTTCAAGACCCTGGGATTTTTACCCTGGACTTCATTCATCGAATATCCGGTGATCTTTTCAAAGGCCGGGTTGGCATATTCAATGTTTCCTTCCAGGTCTGTGACCACGATCACGCTGGGGCTCTGCTCCACCGCCACCGATAATTTGCGCAAGTCTGCCGTTAATTTCTTTCTTTCCTCCTCGTCATTCTTCCGGGCAATGGCCAGTGCTATGTTGTCGGAAACGAAGTTGAGCATGGACAATGCCTCGGCCCCGAACCGGATATCTTCCTTGTAAGACTGGGCCACCAGCACACCAAGCGTTTTGTTGCCCACTTTCAGCGGAACCCCTGCCCAGTCTATGGCCGGCGTGCCAACCATGGATACCTTTCCCTGCGCTATCAACAGATTCAAGACCACCGGCGAGGCCAGTAGCGGGGTCCCGGTTTTCAACACATACTCTGTAAGTCCGTTGGCCAGTTTTCGGGATTGCGGGACGGGATCGACCTCGTCCACAAAATAGGGGAAGCTGAGACTTTCTTCCTTTTCGTGGTAAAGCGCTATGTAAAAGTTTTTGGCGGATATAAGTTCGCTAACTGTTTTATGGATCTCGCCGTAAAGTGTTTCCAGGTCTTCTGATTTTACCACAGCTTCGGAGATGTGATAGAGTGCATCCTGAAGTTTTTCCGCCCGCTTGCGCTCGGTGATGTCCTTGGTCATGGTCACTATTCCGGCCGCTTTGTGATCTTTGTCACGGAGAAACGACATCGTCACCTCCGCCCAGATCACTGTTCCGTCCTTGCGGGACTCCTCCAGTTCCATGGAAACAGTTCTGGATGGGTCTGCCCCTCTTACCTCCAGGGCCATCTGTTCTTCAAACATTTTATACACCTTGGGTAAATAAGCTGGGAGGATTATCTGGTCCACTGACTGCATTTTGGCCTCTTCCACCGAATACCCTCTCAGCTTTTGGATGGACGGGCTGACATAGGTGATATTAAAGTTCAGGTCCATTACTGTTATGGTATCTGCTGTGTTTTCCGTGATCAGGCGGAATTTCTCTTCGCTGGCCCGCAGCTCGTCTTCATACCGCTTGCGCTCGGTGATATCCTCGGAGATGCCAAGCAGGTATTTGGCGGTCCCGTCGGCCCCCCGGATGCAGACCTTGCGGGTATGCAGCAGCCGCTGGCCCTTCTTGGCTGTCTGGATCGGCTCTTCCGGGATGTCCAGCATGCCCTCGGCGCCGTCCAGCACTTCCCGGTCCTTGGCCATGAAGTGGGCCGCCTGTTCGGGCGGGAACAGGTCCAGGTTGTTTTTGCCCATCAGGTCCTTGCGGTCATAGCCCAGCAGTTCCTCGCCGGCCCGGTTGAATATCAGGAAACGGAGGTCCTTTGCTTCTTTCAGGAATACCATGTTGGGGATGTTTTCCACCACCGCCTCTACCAGCGCCTTCGATTCGCTCAGTTCCCGCTCCGCCCGCTTGCGCTCTGTGGAGTCCCGGGAAACACTCAGGATGTTTTTCTTGCCGTCAATATTTACCGCAATGGCGTGCACTTCCGTCTGAAACAGCCCGCCGTCCTTTCTTATCCCTTCGGTCTCAAATGTATATTCTCCAAACTGGTCTATCTTTTGCAGCCGTTCGTCTTTCTGTTTCAAGGTTTCCGGGGTTGACATGTCAAATATGTTGATCTTTGCCATCTCATCCCTGCTCAATCCGCGTTCTCTGCAAGCCGCCTCATTATAGTAGACCGGGGTCCCTTCATAATCGTGAACCAGAATGGAGTCGGTCACGGCATCCAACAGTTTGGCTTTAAGCTGGTTTTCCGTTTCCAACGCCTTGTGCGCGGAGATATCCACAAAACTTTCCACCAGCACCGGGCGGCCGTCCAGTTCTGTTTCCACCACGGTCTTCAGGATCGGCACCCGGCGGCCATCGGTGGTCAACAGCACCCGTTCGGAATTATCCAGCTTCTGGCCCTTGTCGGTGATGGGGCAGGCCCCGACCTCGGTTGGGCAGACGAATTTTTGGCAGTGACAATCCAGTAATTTATTGCGTTCTCCACCCATTATCCTGGCCGCTACCGGATTGACATACACAATGGTGTGAGTTTCCCGGTCCACCACCATGATCCCGGTATGTACCGAGTCAAATATCACGTCCATCCTCTGCTGATTCTCCCGTACCACTCCTTCAATCTTTTTCCTTTCGGTGATATCCTCGAACACCGTAGCGAACTCCCCTTTAGAGGGGGAGTAGGCGGTAATGTTGTACCATTTCCCCAGGGGCTGGGAATATTGTTCAAACTGAATTTTCTGGTTATCCAGAGCCACTTTTCCGTAGGTACCAATCCAATCAAAACTGTCCTTCTTGATGTCTGGCATCACTTCGGTGGCCCGGCGCCCTATTATTTCCTTCCGAGCCAGGCCGGTCATTTTTTCAAAGGCCTCGTTGGCCGTCAGGTATTCATAATCAACCGGTTGCCCGGCCTCATTGACAATTATCCGGTGCAGGGCAAACCCGTTGAGCATGCTGGAAAACAGGTTCTGGTAGCGTATCTGGTTCTTGTTGGCTTCGGCCTCTATCGCTTTCCTTTTCCGGACCACAAAGTGGTTGTGAAATCCAAAAGCAACGAAAAGCGATCCCACCAGCACCCGGAAATAGATCTCCATCGGCTCCGGAGAACTAAGGTTCTCTGAGATCGTGCCCTCTTTGAACATGAAGACATCGACCAGAATATCCAGCACCCAGAAGGTCAGGCCGAACAAAATCCCGGTGAATATGGCCAGATATTCATTTATGAATTTGATGATCTTTTTCATGGTCGCCTGCTACTTTTTGTTGTTTTTGTGCCAGTCTTTATGTCCGTCGTTTCCCTTACCCCCGCTGAATTCCGGGTACAGTTTTCCCAGACAGTCTTCGCAGATGCCAAAAGTGAAATCGGCCTCGGTATGCTCCGAAACGTATTCCTCAACCTGCTGCCAAAATCCCTTGTCGTTGCGGATCTTCTTGCAGTTGGCGCAGATCGGGATCAGCCCCCTTAAGGTCTTGATCTTGCCCAGGGCCGTTTGCAGTTCTTTAAGCAGGCTGTTCCGGGCCTGTTCCTGCTGGTGGCGCTGGGTCACGTCCCGGGCCACGCTTAGCACTATGGTCTTTCCTTCCAGGTCCATCAGGCTGGCGTGGACCTCGGTAAACAGCTCGGAAAGGTCATCCCGCCTGCCCGCCATTTCAAAGGTCAGGCTGCCTTTCTGCTCCAGTTCTTTCATTCTTTCCCTTAAAAATCCGCTGTTTTTCACCTCGGACATCATGCCTTTCATTTCCAGACGGCTTTGGTTGGTCCGGGCGGCCGGTTTTTTGCCGCCCATCCTTTCGGCGGCGGCGTTGGCATAGACAAAATTGCCTTCAAGATCGTGGGCCACCACCGCATCGTTGACCTCATCCAGCAGCCTGGCTTTAAGCTCGGTGTCCATCTTTAGCTGCTTTTGCTTGTTTAGCATTCTTTGGGCCAGGTAACCGAAGGCTATGAACAATGAGCCCACCAGCAGCCGGAAATATACCTCCATCGGTTCGGGGGCCATCAGCTGGTCAATCATGGTGCCCTCGCCAAAGAACAGCGCGTCTATCAGTATGTCCACCAGCCAAAACCCCGCGGCAAACAGAACACCGACGACGGCCAGATGTTCAAAGATGAATGATAGATCTATTTTATTTTTGGCGTCCATGATATTCTCCCCGGGCCTTTTTGGGGTCCGTTGTTAACCTGGTCATTGGATTACTAGGCTTTTTATAAGGAAGCCATGAAAGCATGAAACAAAATACTGTTATTAAGAGGGGCAATGCTTCGGCAGACTCAGCACAAGTAAATATGCGCCATTTTTATTGGGAATCCCCGCCTTGCGCCACCGCTGTAGCTAAGGCGCACGCGGCAGTAAATATAATAGCGTAAGCGGTCATTAATACTATGGCGGACTGGCATGAGGCCATTTGTAGTGAGTATGCGTTGTGCTGAGCCTGTCAAAGTACCGTACTACTTGTGGTGAGTTTAGCGAACCATGAACACTAAACATTGAATACCCTAATAGATTCCTGCCATTCCTGGATTCCTTATAATATTAAACCTCGGTGCGGATTTAAGTGCTCAATCCGTTTCATTCCGTTCGGCGTGTTTCTTGTATATTTCCTCAAAGGCCTGGTGTTTTTTCCTGAATACTTCAATTATGCCGGGGTCAAAATGCCGGGGATGGGAGCGGTCATCCCCCTCGGTCAATATGCTCAAGGCCTGCCGGTGGTCCATTCCGGGCTTGTAGGTCCGCTGGCTGCGGATGGCGTCATACTGGTCCACCACGCTGGCAATGCGCCCGGCCAAAGGTATCCGTTCCCCGGAAAGGTTTTGGGGATAACCGCTGCCGTCCCAGCGCTCGTGATGGGTCAAGGCTATCTGCTGGGCCAGGTCCAGTATCTCGGAATGCGAACCGGTCAATATCCGGCTGCCGATGGTGGTATGTTCCTTCATCACGGCCCATTCTTCCGCGGTCAGGGGGCCGGGCTTCAGCAGGATGGCGTCGGGAATCCCCACTTTGCCGATGTCGTGCATGGGCATGGCGTAGTACATGGTATCTACGAATTCCCTGTCCAGCCCCAGCTCCTGGGCCAGGACCTTGGCGTAGTGGCTGGTGCGCCGGATATGGTTGCCGGTGTGTCCGTCCTTGTACTCGGCCGCCAGGGTCAGCCTGAATATGGTGTCGATGTATCCGTCCTTGATCTTGTCAAAGGCCTGGTCCCTCTGCAGCAGGGCGTTTTCCAATTTTACGGTCCGTTCCTTTACCTGCTGTTCCAGTGTCAGGCTGTAGTTCTTTAAAAAATCGTGGTATTCCTTGATGTTCAGATTGTT
>JAURWH010000210.1 GCA_030655055.1 bacterium | reverse complement strand
GGCGGGGCCGAGAACACCAGCCGGCTGGCCATGCTAAAACCTTCGGACGGCCAGCAGGGGGTCATCTCCTTTGTAACAGTGGACGTGATCCAGGCCGGGGCCAATCCCTGTCCTCCGACGGTCATATGCGTGGGGATCGGCGGAAATTTTGAGCGCTGCGCGCTGCTGGCCAAAAAAGCTTTGATGTGGCCGGTGGGAAAGAGTAATCCGAACAAAAAATACGACCAGCTGGAAAAAAAGATCCTCAAAGCGGTCAATGCCTCGGGCCTGGGGCCGCAGGGCCTGGGCGGGACGGTCTCCTGTCTGGGCGTGCACATAGAGCACGAGCCCTGCCACATGTCCAGCCTGCCGGTGGCGGTGAACATCAACTGCCATGCGCACCGGCACCAGACGGTGGTATTGTGATGAAGGCGAAAAGAATATCCCTCCCGCTGGGCGGGGCCGAGGTCAGCCGGCTTAAAAGCGGCGACAGGGTTTTGATCTCGGGCGAACTGTTCACTGCCCGGGATGCGGTGCACCAAAGGTTCCATAAGCTGTTAGCCATGGGCTGTAAGCTTCCGGTAGATCTTAGGGGCCAGACGTTGTTCTACGCCGGGCCGGCCCCGGCCCCCAGGGGAAAGGTGATCGGCAGCATCGGGCCCACCACCAGCGGGAGGATGGATGCCTACACTCCCTTGCTTTTGGCCAGGGCCGGATTGAAGGCCATGATCGGCAAGGGTCGACGCAGTCCGGAAGTGATCGAAGCCATCAAGAAGAACAAGGCGGTGTATTTTGCCGCCACCGGCGGCGCGGCGGCCCTGCTGGCCCAAACTGTGGTCAGGGCCGAAACAGTCCTGTTTGCCGAGCTGGGCCCGGAGGCCGTGCTAAAGCTGACGGTGAAGGATCTTCCGGCGGTGGTGGCGGTGGACTGCCGGGGCCGGGATGTTTACGAGGAAGAGCCGAAGAAGTTCAGACCCCTCCCCTTCCCACTTTCGATAGTAAAGTAGGCGGTTCCTCTCAGTGCAGGCCCTCCCCGCTGCGGAGAGGGAATGTAAAAGATAAAAAAGTAAAGAGATGAACATACCATCAGAGGTCATACTTATCCAGACGCTGGGCGTGCCCCGGGAATTGGTGCAGCAGCGGTTTGCCGAGATACTGCCAGATCACATGCTGGTCTGGAAAGGTTCCGAGCTGGCCGAAGGCAAGCCGCTGGCCGAACTGGTGGGCGGCGCCAAGTACCTGATCACCGGCAGCCTGCCGATAGACGGCCAGACCATCCGCAACTGCGCGCTGTCCATGATCTCCATCTCCTTTACCGGGTACGACCATGTGGACCTGGCGGCCTGCCGGGAGAAGGGGATCGCGGTCTACAACACGCCGGGGTATTCCACCGCCTCGGTGGCCGAGCTGGCGCTGGGCCTGGCTTTGTCGCTCCTTCGCAATATCCCCAGGGGCGACACCCACACCCGCCAGACCGAACAGAAGTTCTTTGCCTTCCCGGATGGGGTGGAGCTGAAAGGCAAAACCGTGGGCATAGTGGGCACCGGAGCCACCGGGCTGGCCGCGGCCAAACTGTTTGCCGCCTTCGGCTGCAGGGTGCTGGGTTACAACCGGGTCAAGAAGGATGAGTTTGAGAAACTGGGCGGGACATATTGCGAGTTAGATGATCTGTTAAAACGCTCGGACATAGTTTCCCTGCACCTGGCGCTTAACGCCGGGACAAAACATATAATGAACGCGGAACGGATCGCCAAAATGAAGCCCTCGGCTTATCTGATCAACACCGCCCGGGGCGGGTTGATCGACGAGGCGGCTTTGGCCCAGGCGCTCAACGACGGGAAACTGGCCGGCGCCGGGCTGGACGTGTTCGGAAGCGAGCCGCCGGCCCAAGACAATCCCCTGCTGACCGCAAAGAATACAGTGCTGACGCCGCATTTGGGATATAAGACGCAGGAGGCGCTGTTGCGGAAGTTGGAAGTGACGTTCAGGAATATTTCGGGTTTTGAAAAGGGGATAGAGACTAACAGAGTGGCATAAAAAGCACGATATAGATTTCGCAACACCCATCAGACAATATTGTTTTAAGGAAGGAAAATTATAAGATGGAGAATTATTACGATGACAAATACAAACAAAACGGCTTTTATTGGGGGAAAACACCTTCAAAAACATGCTATAAAGCATTAGAACTCTTACCGCCCGTAAAACCTCTTAAATTACTTGTGATTGGTTGTGGCGAGGGCCGGAACGCTATCTTTTTTGCCAGGAACGGGTATCAAGTAACAGCCTTTGATCTATCTGCAAATGGTGTTGAAAAGACAAAACGTATGGCAGAAGAAGCAAAAGTATCTGTAAATGTTTTTCAAGCAGATATAAACGAGTATCGGTTAACCGATAATTATGACATTTTATTTTCAACGGGCGTATTGCATTATATACCTTTAGAAAAAAGATCTGAGATATTTGACGATTATAAAAACCACACAAATATTGACGGGCTACATGTCTTTTCGGTATTTATTAAAAAACCATTTATAGGGAAATCTCCGGAAAGTGAAACAACTGCACAAAAGTGGATATCTGGAGAACTGTTCACACATTATCACGATTGGGAAGTAGATTATTGTACCGAAGAGATTTTCGATTGTATGTCAAGTGGAATACCCCATAAGCACGCCACGAATAGAATTGTGGCCAGAAAGGTTACATCGCTTGCCACATTGTAAACATTAGTGGCACAAAGCTAAAAATAATATTTCAGTAATATGTCTAACGGAAAAGAATGAACATTCACGAATACCAAGCCCGCCAGCTGCTGCGCGACCATGGGATCCCGGTCAAGCCGGATTTCATGGCCAGTTTTGAAACCAACAAGGACTAAAGAAGGCTAAGAAATAGCGAAAAAGCCATATTAAAAAAGGCGAGAACGTGAGTAACTTAATAGCCAAAGAATATAAATCATTTGAAGCAATAAAGCATGTTTCGACTGATGGCACTGAATTCTGGTATGCCCGGGAGCTTGCTCCGGTACTTGAGTATGCCCAATGGAGAAACTTTGCCAAGGTATTAGAACGGGCAATACTGGCCTGCAAGAACAGCGGGTATCCAGTTTCCGATCATTTTGCTGAGGTCAGCAAAACGATAGAAATGCCAAAAACCGCCATAAAACAAGTTGTTGACTTCAAACTGTCCCGCTATGCCTGTTATCTGATCGTTCAAAATGGCGACCCCCGGAAAGAGGTCATCGCTTTGGGGCAAACATATTTTGCCATTCAAACGAGGAGGCAGGAAGTAGCCGACTATTTTAATCAGCTTGATGAGGACAACAAGCGCTTGGTGATACGGGGTGATATCAAACAATGGAATCAGATGCTGGCCGAAGCCGCCCACAATGCAGGCGTTATTACCGATCAAGAATATGCGGCTTTTCAGAATGCCGGTTATATGGGGCTTTATGGAGGGCTGAAAGTAGAGGATATTCATAAAAAGAAGGGACTGAAGAAAACCGATAGAATTCTTGATTTTATGAGCAGCACGGAATTGATAGCAAATTTGTTCAGAATATCACAAACCGAAGAAAAACTAAAAAAAGATAAAGCTGCAACTGCCGATGCCGCCAACGAAATCCATTTCATCGTCGGAAAAGAAGTCCGGGGAACAATTGAACGTGTGGGCGGCACTCTACCGGAAAAACTGCCGGTCCCAGGCAAAAGCATTACCGCCATTGAACGCGAACAACTGAAAAAACTAAAAAAATCACCCCATAAATTAATGCTGGACGAATAGGTACGGTTAGATAAAAGCCATTAAGCAGAGTCCGTTTATTTGGTCCCTTTTACGGCATTTTCAGGAAAAGTAATAATACATTTTATAAATTTAAATAAACCAACACCATGAACATTCACGAATACCAAGCCCGCCAGCTGCTGCGCGACCACGGGATCCCGGTCAAGCCGGATTTCATGGCCACCAGCGTTGACGAGGTGGAACAAAAACTATCCCGGCTGATCGGTCCGCCCTGGATCATCAAGGCCCAGGCCCACACCGGGGGACGGGGCAAGGCCGGCGGGGTCAAGCTGGCCAAGTCCAGGGAAGAGGCGCTGGCCCACTCAAAAAGCATTCTGGGCATGACGCTGGTAACGCCCCAGACCGGGCCCAGGGGAAAACTGGTCCGCCGGATAATGGTGGCCGAGGACACCCGCATCGCCAAGGAATACTACCTGGGCTTTTTGGCCGACCGGGCCACCGCCAGCTACATCTTCATCGGGTCCACCGAGGGCGGGGTGGAGATCGAAAAAGTGGCGGCGGAAACGCCGGACAAGATCATCAAGGTGACGGTCGACCCGGTGGCCGGCTACCGGGCCTACCACGGAACGGAGATGTCCCGCCAGCTGGGATTCAAAGGCGCTTTGGCCAAGCAGCTGGGCCAGGTGATGTCCGGGATGTACCAGCTGTTCATTTCCAAGGACGCCTCATTGGTGGAGATCAACCCGCTGGTGCGGACGCCGGAGGACACCCTGTTCGCGCTGGACGCCAAGGTCACTTTCGACGACAACGGCCTGGCCCGGCATCCCGAGATCGCCAGCCTGCGGGACATTGACGAGGAAGACCCCAACGAGGTGCTGGCCTCCAAACACGACCTCAGCTACATCAAACTGGACGGGACCATCGGCTGCCTGGTCAACGGGGCCGGTCTGGCCATGGCCACCATGGACATCGTCAAGCATTACGGCGGCAGCCCGGCCAACTTCCTGGACGTGGGCGGTTCGGCCTCCACCGAGAAGGTGACCGAGGCCTTCAAGATCATATTGTCCGACCCCAACGTCCGGGGCATACTGGTGAACATCTTCGGCGGGATCATGAAGTGCGACGTGATCGCCGAGGGGATAGTGGCGGCCTCCAAGACCCTTGGTGTGAAGGTCCCGATCGTGGCCCGGCTGGACGGCACCAATGTGGAACAGGGAAAAAAGATACTGGCCGGATCAGGTCTGAAGATAATCCCGGCTTCGTCGCTGGGCGAGGCGGCCCAGTTGATAGTAAAGGAGGCGAACTAACATGGCGATATTAGTTGATAAAAACACCCGCCTTATCTGCCAGGGCTTCACCGGGCAGCACGGCACCTTCCACTCTCTCAAATGCGCCGAGTACGGGACCAAGTTCGTGGGCGGAGTAGTGCCCGGCAAGGGCGGCACCATCCACGAAGGATATCCGGTGTTTGACACCGTGGCCGAGGCGGTGGAGAAACAGAAGGCCAATGCCACCATGATCTTTGTTCCGGCCCTGTACTGCCGGGACGCAATCCTGGAGGCGGTGGACGCCGGGCTGGAGCTGGTGATCTGCATCACCGAGGGCGTGCCGGCCAACGACATGATGTTCGTCAAGCGCTACCTGCAGGGCAAAAAGACCCGGCTGATAGGGCCCAACTGTCCGGGAGCCATCTCGCCGGGTAAGGCCAAGGTGGGCATCATGCCGGCCGCCATCCACAAGGAGGGCTCGGTGGGCGTGATCTCGCGCTCCGGCACTCTGACCTACGAAGCGGTCAACCAGTTGACCAAGCTGGGCATCGGCCAGAGCACCTGCATCGGCATCGGCGGCGACCCGGTGATCGGCACCAATTTCATAGACGCGCTGGAGCTGTTCAAGGCCGACAAGCAGACCAAGGCGGTGCTGATGATCGGCGAGATCGGAGGCTCGCTGGAGGAGGAAACCGCCCGCTGGATCAAGAAGAACTTTCCCAAGCCGGTGGCGGCCTTCATCGCCGGGGCCACCGCGCCGCCGGGCCGGCGGATGGGCCACGCCGGAGCCATCATCTCCGGGGGCAAGGGAACCTACGCCGAGAAGGTGAAAGTGCTTAAAGCCTGCGGCATCAAAGTGGCCAGGACCCCGGCCGAGATGGGCGAGACCATGAAGAAGGCCATGGGCAAGTAACAAAGATATCCAAGCTCTTGTCAATTTTCTTGTGAAAGGTATGTGACATGGCGTGGCTGGCGGATAAGATGAAAAAATGGGCGGCCCAGATAGACCGCCATGCGCCCGGCAAGGGAGATTCAGTGATCGCGGGCTATGACCAGATCCCGGACCGCCCGGAGGAGTACGCGGTCTGGTCGGAGCAAGCCATAAAGCGGATGGAGAATGCCGTTCCGGAACAGCCGGCCCGGGAGGAGATCATGCAGGGCAGGGCCTGTGTCTTTACCGAGGAATTCGGGACCGGGCCGATAGACGCCATGGCCAAGCTGTATGCCGAGACCCAAAGCGTGGACCGGGTGCTGGAAGCCATGGGCGCGGACAAGGGTAAATTCGGCCATCCCTACCGGGAGGGCAATGTGATCTACGAGATCCGCAGTCCGCGCGACCCGGAAGCCTTTGCCAAGGCCGCTACGCCCTACGAAAAACAAATGGCGGCCTGTTTCTGCCCTCTGATGCGCGCCACCAGGAATGTTATCACCAAAGAATACTGCCACTGCAGCGCGGGATGGTACAAGGGCATCTACGAAGGGATCTTCGGGACCAAGGTCCGGGTGGAAGTGCTGGAGGCCGTAATCAGCGGGGACGAGCACTGCAAGTTCGCCATCCATCTGCCCGGGGACTTTAAATAACGTATCCGCAGATTTCGCAGGTTGACGCAGATTTAACTTACCATATAAAGCGCTTCATTAAGAATGGAACAACAGAAGAACATTGCCTTGGATCTTTTCATCTCTCTTGTCTGGGCCTTGCTGCTGGGTGGAGTGCTGACCATTCTGATCATCCCCGGCACCAGAGAACTGTTTGTGATGACCACCCGGGCCCATCCCTACCTGATGGGGATGGCCAAGTTCATCCTGCTGGGGACCATGGGCGAACTGCTGAGCCGGAAAATTGTTTCCGGCAAATGGCAGCTGGCCGGGATCCGGCTGTGGCAGCGGGCCCTGGTCTGGGGACTGCTCGGGGTAATGATGACCCTGGCCTTTCCCCTGTTCTCGGCCGGGACGGAAGGCCTGCTGGACCAAGGCTACCTGCCGGGCCGGGGAACAGCCTGGCTGACCGCCTTCTGGAAATCCTTCTTCTTCCAGGCGGTGTTCGGGTTCCCCTTCATGACCTTTCACCGGATCACCGACACCCTGATCGACGGCAATAAGCTGTTCTCCAGGTGGCCGCTGATAGAGACTTACCGGAACATAGACTGGGACAATATGTTCAAAATAGTGGGCGGGTCCATCATCTGGTTCTGGCTGCCGGTCCAGTCGGTGAATTTCATGCTGCCGCCGGAGTTCCGGGTGGTGGTGGCGGCACTGCTGGCCATAGCGCTGGGATTGATCCTGGGGCTGGCCAAGCAAAAGGCGAAGAAGAAAGCGATTTGATCGGACCAAATCACCGGGGCAGACAGGATTAACATGATTTTACGGGGTTAATATTTACATATCATTAAATAATGCGCTCCTACTATCGCACGTTCTTGACAATTTGATTTAAAAGAGGTAACATATAAACCAGATTTCAAACAAACAAAACAACGGGTCAACATAAACATAAGGGGATGGTAAAATGAAAAAGCTTTCCGCCATGTCTCTGGTTCTGCTAACCGCCGCAACCTCATTATTCGCCCAGGCCCAGGTGGTGCAGGAAGGGGCCGGCCGGCCGGTCAACGTCAGCATATCTTTCGGAACCTGGATCATCAAGCTGTTGATGTCCCTGGGCTGGATACTGACCGCCTCCATCGGGTTCGCCCTGGGGGTGGGGATCGCCATCAAGGTCTTCGACGCCCTGTCCACCAACATCGACGAGTGGGAGGAGATCAAGAAAGGCAACTGGAGCGTGGCCCTGATCCTGATCAGCATGATTGTGATGGTGGGACTGTTGGCCATCTCGGTGCTGCGCTAAGGCCGCACCGCCCATTACCACAACTATTATAAGGAGGCCTGAACATGAAATGGAAGATCGCGATAGCCGCAGCCTTGCTGCTGCTGCTGTCTGCCGTTCCCGGAAGCGCTTACATCTACCGGGATGGCAGCCTTTCCCGCGGCCAGAGGATATACATCGACATCGAGATAAACTCCACCGGCAACTACCAAAGCCTGGCCTACATGGGCGCCAACGGAACGCTGGACGCCGACCTGTGCATCTATTCGCCCTACGGCAACAAGATATTCACCATGAGCGGGTCGGCCGAACAGAAGCCCCAGATGGTCACCTTCACCTATTCCGGGACCTACCGCTTCGAGATAGTGGGATACAGCGGATCGGGCAGTTACCTGCTGTTCCTGGGAGACAAGAACGAATGGGAACAGGTGGCCAACCGGCAGTGACCGCCAATAAACTTCGGGGAGGCAGGAAAACCTGCCTCCTCTTTTGCTGGGAGCAGAAACGCGGGAGTGGTATAATAATTTGAAGACCAATAACAGATATTTGATCGTCCTGGCCGCTTTCAGTCTGGCGGTACTGGCCGGGTGCCGTCAGGAACCTTTGCCCAAGGCCCCGGTGACCAAGGAATCCCGGCCGGGCAGGGTGCAGCTGGCCATCGGCGGGGCCAGGCTGTGGGTGGAAGTGGCCGGGGATGAGGCCGCCCGGTCCCAGGGCCTTATGTTCCGACGTCAGATGCCCCAGGACGAAGGGATGCTGTTCGTATTCGAGTATCCCCAGCCGCTTTCCTTTTGGATGAAGAACACCTACCTTCCTCTGGACATAGCCTTCGTGGCCCGGGACGGCAGCATCCTCAACATCCTCCGGATGAAACCGCTGGACGAAGGGCCGAGGTACCTGTCCCAGGGCCAGGCCCTTTACGCCATAGAGGCCAACGCCGGGTGGTTCCAGAGCCAGGGGATAAAAGCAGGCGATAAAGTGCATTTTTAAAGGTGGGAGATTTAACAAACGGAATCGCTTCCCTTCGCCCTTTCTATCTCTATAAGGAAACCATGAAGGCAGGAATAATTTCATGGCCTCATGGCTTCCTAATAAAAAGCATTTTATTGGATATGTTAAAGCCGGCCCTGATCAGGGCCGGCTTTTTGTCGAGCTTTCCGTAAAAACAGATTGCTTTATCCCCAAAATAAGGTATAATATTGGGGCATAACAGATCAGATAAAACCAATATTTAATGAACCGCAAAACCAAAATAATCCTGCCACCGGCAGTCTTTCCTTCCGGGCCCCATCCCGGCTATGAGTTTCACATCTCGGCCGCCGCCAGAAAGAAGTACGGCTGCGACGAGGGCCTTTTTTCCCTTTCCGGCAACGTGATACTGGCCGATCTGGGCGCCGCCCGGCAATTGGCCTATAAAATGAACCGTTCAGGGGTTCAGATCACGGCCGGACAGCTGGCCGCCATGGGCCTGATCGACGAGCTGCAGCACTATGTGATAGCCCAGTACCGGGCCCGGGTCAACCAGAAGGCATTTTCCCAGGCCCTGACGCACCTGGACCGGGAGCTTTCCCCGGCGGATACCAACGGCTGCCTGACCGAATTCGTCAAAACCTTTCCCCCGCTTTTAGTGCACCGCCGCCAGATCACCCTGGCCGAATACCTGAAAGGCAGCACCGCCAAGGTGCCCCACCAGGAGATCTCCCTGGAGGAAATGCTGCTGCTGTGGACCGCCAACCAGAACCCGGCCCTGGAGCCGTTCGGGGAATTGTTCGGCGACCTGCCGTTGCGGCAGAACAGCCGGTATCCGGAGTTAACGGAATCGCTGAAGATCTTCTTTTCGGGACAGCCCGGGTTCGGCCCCTTTAACCAGAACCTGGTGGAACTGCTGCTGGCTCCTTCCAAGGCCCATCCCCATTCGCTGACGGACCAGCTGACCTACATCAAACTCCATTGGCTGGAGATACTGCCGGCCGGGGCGCTGGAACGGCTGTTCCAAAAACTGCTGCTGGCGCTGGACATCATTAGGGAAGAGGAGCGGATGCGAGGCGGCGGGCCGGGACCGTCTCAGGTGCTGGATTTCAGCGGAGCCGGGGCAGGCGCCAAAGCCGGCCCGGAGTACGAGCCAAAAGCCTTTTCCCCGGACCTGGACTGGATGCCCAACGTGGTTATGATGGCCAAGAACGCCCCGGTCTGGCTTTTCCAGCTGTCGCAAAAATACGGATATCCTATAACCGCCCTGGACCAGATCCCCGACCGGGAGCTGGAACTGCTGGCCCGGCGGGGCTTCAATTCCCTGTGGCTGATCGGCATCTGGCAGCGCAGCCCGGCCTCCCGCCAGATCAAGCAGATGACCGGGAACCAGGAAGCGCTGGCCTCGGCCTATTCGCTTTACGATTACTCCATCTCCCACGACCTGGGCGGGGACCCGGCCTACTGGAACCTGAAGGACAGGGCCCAGCGCTGCGGGATACGGCTGGCGGTGGACATGGTGCCCAACCACACCGGCCTGTATTCCCGGTGGATAGTGGAGCATCCCGACTGGTTCGTCCAGACCTCCCAGCCGCCGTTTCCCGGTTACACCTTCAACGGCCCCGATCTTTCGGAGGACCCAGGCATCGGTCTTTTCATAGAGGACGGCTACTGGAACCGCCGGGATGCGGCGGTGGTCTTCAAGCGCCTGGACAGGAATTCCGGAGAGGCCCGCTACATCTATCACGGCAACGACGGCACCCACCTGCCCTGGAACGACACCGCCCAGCTGAACTTTCTGCTGCCGGCGGTGCGGGAGGCGGTGATGGAGAAGATCCTGAACGTGGCCCGCTATTCCTCCATCATCCGCTTTGACGCGGCCATGACCCTGGCCAAGCGCCATTACCAGAGGCTGTGGTTTCCGGAGCCGGGCTCGGGCGGCGACATCCCCTCCCGGGCCGGCCAGGGCCTGTCCCGCCAGGACTTCGAGCGGGCCTTCCCGGCCGAGTTCTGGAGGACCGTGGTGGACCGGATCGCCGCCGAGGCCCCCCAGACCCTGCTGCTGGCCGAGGCCTTCTGGCTGATGGAGGGGTTCTTCGTGCGGACCCTGGGGATGCACCGGGTCTACAACAGCGCCTTCATGAACATGCTGAAGAAGGAGGAGAATACCAACTACCGGACGGTGATCCGGAACGTGCTGGAATTCAACCCCGAGATACTGAAGCGCTTTGTCAACTTCCTCAGCAACCCCGACGAGGAGCCGGCCGCCGCCCACTTCGGCAGGGGGGACAAGTATTTCGGGGTCTGCGCCATGATGGCCACCCTGCCCGGCCTGCCGCTGTTCGGCCACGGTCAATTGGAGGGCTTTGGCGAAAAGTACGGGATGGAGTACGGCCGTTCCTACCAGAACGAGACCGAGGACCAGGGGCTGATGGAACGGCACCAGCGGGAGATCTTTCCCCTGCTTAAAAAGCGCCATCTGTTCAGCGGGGTGGACCAGTTCGCCTTTTACGACGCGGTCTCGGAACAGGGCCACATCCATCCGGACATTTATGCCTACTCCAACGGGCAGGGGACGGAACAGGCCCTGTTCATTTACAACAACCGGTTGCAGTCGGTGGCGGGATGGATACGGGAAACGGTCAGCCAGCGCCGGGACGAGAACGACAGGCAGGCCGGGAAAAGCAGCCTGGCCCAGCGCCTACGGCTGACGCCCGGCGGCTGGTACATCTTTAGGGACGAGGTCTTGGGCCTGGAGTACATCAAGCCGGCCGGTGAGCTGATTGAGAAGGGATTATATTTCAGCCTGAACGGTTACCAGTATGATCTGCTTTCTTCCTTCCGCAAGGTGGAGGGGGAAGAATACGGGAATTTGTGCCGGCATCTGTCGGGCCGGGGCGTGCCGGACATGGGCCGGGCCTTGTGGGAGCTGAAGCTGGCCGGTGTGCTTAAAGAAGTATCAGGGCTTTTCCTTCCGCTGGCGTCGGCGGACTTCGTCCGGGAATATCTGGCTTCTCCGGAAAAGCAGACAGTCCTCATATCGCAGCAAAACTCCTCCCTGAAAAGATATTTCATAGAAGCCGAAAAGGTCATTGGTCCGCTGTCTGCTGATGGCGATGTCATCCGGCAGGCTGAAAAACAGACCGGATCGATCTTCAGGCTGGCCAATGGGCCGGAGCTCAAAAGCATCAGAGCCTCGCGCCCTGGACAAAAATATTTAAAGGCTATTCCCGAAGCTGAAGTGTCTTTTACTCTGTTAAACGATCCCGGATACAAGTTCTTATATGCCTTACTGCTTCAGAAGACCCTCCGCCAGGGGCTGGGTGATGCTGCCTCCACCGGGCTGTTCGGGGAAAAGGCCGCAGAGTCACTGCGGGCCGGGGGCGTGGCCCGGGAAACAGCCTTGCAAATGCGCTGGTTGTGGGAGAACCTGGTATCGCCTGAAACAATCAGGGACCACTTACTGGAGGACGCCGGCAGATTAAAAGATTTCTTAAGCCAGCCCCGGGTGCAGGAATTCCTGGGGTGCAACTGGCACCAGGGGATATTGTGGTTCAACCGGGAAAGGTTCCTTACCCTGCTGTACTGGCAGACGGTGGTCTCCCTGCTGGAGGAAGGTCCGGGAATCATGACGGTCAAGAGGATGCTGCGGATCTTCAAGATCGTCAGAAAGCATGCCCAGACAGCCGAAGAATCAGGCTATGACCTCACCAAATATACTGGCACGATAAGCTGATGGCAAAAAAGAAAAACAACAACTTCATGGGCATGATCCTGGCCCTGGCGGCCATTGTGGCCGCCGCCCTGGTCATAAAATATTTGTGGAGCAGCGGGGTGAAGATCCCCCGGCCCGGCCCGGTCTCCTTTGCCCGGGAGGCCGGAGGGCTTAAGGCCTTTGACGAGGCCCTGGCCGGCTTGAAGGACGACAGCCTGGCGGTCAGGCCGTTGACGGTTGGGCCGGACTCGGGAACCTGGTATCAGATAGCGGTCGGCAAGGATGTTTCCTATATTCTGCTGAACCTGCGCCTGAGCCGGATGGCAGGATCCTGCGGGCTTAAGACCGTGGCGGCCGAAGAGGACAGCAAAAAACAGACGCTTAAGCTGAGCTATGCCTTTCAGGAGACCCTGACGGTAAATATCCTGGTGAAAAGGAAAAGGTCCGAGATCATTCCCCCGGCCGCAAAACCCCGGATGGTGATCGTAATATACAACTGGCCCCCTCAGGATACCAAGACCGCCCAGGAATTCCTGAACTGTCCCCAGGCGGCAACCCTGATAATCAAGGCGTCGGCCAAAAATATCAGCAAAACGGTTCTGGCGGCCCTGCCGCTGGAGCCCAAGGGATACCCCCGCCAGGACCCCGGCCCCGGCACGATCCTGGTGGATGACTCGGATCTTAAGATCAAAAGCAAGATGGACCAGGCTTTAAAGTTTTATCCCAAAGCCGCCGGTTTTTACGCCGTGGCCGGATCCCGGGCGCTGGAGGATTCCCGGGTCTGCAGCATTGTTCTTAAATACTGCCTCCAAAAGGGCCTGATCTTCATGGAACCCCAGCCCTCCACCCGTTCCCTGGCCTTTGAACTGGCCGGCCAGCTGGAATGCCGGTACCTGAAGCCGGATATGGTCATTGAAGCCAAGGATTCCCGTTCTTCCGCCGCTGGGCAATTGGGCAAGGCGCTGAGCGCCTGCCGGGAAAAGGGCCGGTACATTGTCCTGGCCCCGGCCAGCCCGGCCTTCATCAAGGCCCTTAAGGAGACGGCGGGAGAAAAAACGAAAAAGGAGTTTGACTTTATTTCGGTCTCCAGGATCGGCCAATAAAAACGTCCGCAAGAATGAGAAAAATACTGGCCATAGTTCTTCCCGCTGCGATGCTGGCGGGGGCGTTGATCACAACCCCGGTCCGGGCGCAGAACGATCCCGCCATCCGGTTCTGCCTGGCCGGGGACATCATGCTGGGACGGGGGGTAAAGAGGATGTCGGACAGATACGGCACAGGCTACCCCTTTGCGGAAACCTGTTCCCTCACTGCCGGAGCCGATATTACCATCGGCAACCTGGAATCCCCTTTGACCTCGGCCGAAAACCAAAGCACCAGCCCCTGGCATTTTAAGGGCGACACCATCACCGCCGCCCTGGAACTTAAGAAGGCGGGGTTCGACATGGTGTCCCTGGCCAACAACCACGCCCTGGACTGCGGCAGCCAGGGCCTTTTTAATTGCACCGGGGTGCTGGATACCGCGGGCATCGCCTACGGCGGGCTGGCTCGAACAATGTTTGATCCATCCGGGGATACCGTGATCCTGGCCCGGCCGTCATATCTTCGGGTCAAAAATAAAAAGATAGGCCTGGTGGCCTTTTGCGAACCGTATCTGCTGGACATTGCCAGGGACTACGGCGCCGGTCTGATAGCCCCGGCCGACTCGGCCTGCGTGGCCCGTTCCATCGCCGCCATCCGCGATTCCTGCGACATCATCGTCGCCTCTTTCCACTGGGGCTTTGAGTACAAGGATCATCCGGCCCGGACCCAGAAAAAACTGGGCCGGCTGGCCATAGACTGCGGGGCCAAACTGGTGCACGGCCATCATCCCCACGTTTTGCAGGGGGTGGAGTTTTATAACGGAGGACTGATAGCCTACAGCCTGGGGAACTTCATCTTCGACCAGAATAATCAGATCTGCCGGGAAAGTGCCCTGCTGTTTGTGGAACTTAAGGGAGATTCTCTGACGGCGGTCTCGATGGTTCCCCTGGAGATAGTGAGTAACCGGCCGGTTCCGGCCGGGAGGAAGAAGGCCCGGGGCATCCAAACCAGGCTGCGGCAATTATGCC
>JAURWH010000209.1 GCA_030655055.1 bacterium | reverse complement strand
AAGCGGCGGCAAAAAGCAGGCCTCCCGACAGCTCCACCAACGGGTATTGCACCGAGATCTTCTTTTGGCACTGCTGACACCTACCCCGCAAGAGCAGATAGCTGAGGACTGGGATATTCTGATACCATTTGATGGCGGCGCCGCAGTCCGGACAGTGCGATGGCTTAAGTGCCACCTCCTCCTTGCGGGGGATCCGCCAGATGCAGACATTGGCAAAAGAACCAAAAACGAGTCCGAATAAAAAGAAGATCAATGCTATGGTCATGAGATTTAACTTCCGTAATTTAATGTGGATCGATGATTCCGCCCAGATCGTAATCCCAGACCCGTTCGATCCTGACTTGGACAAAACTTCCCGGGATCAGTTTCTTGCCTGTTTTAATGTACACCTTGCCGTCCACCTCCGGGGCCTCGGCATAACTGCGGCCGTAATAACTATATCCCGTTTTGTAGGGAACGGGGGATCCTTTTATCACCGGCCCTTCCACCAATACCCTGCATACCTGGCCGATCCGGGCCCTGTTGCAGCTGCCTGAGATCTTACGCTGCAAGGACATCAGCTCATGGAGCCGCCTTTGCTTGAGCAAAAGGCCCACCTGTTTGCTTAACTTAAAAGCTTTGGTGCCCGGCTCCGGAGAAAAGGCAAAGGCCCCGAGTTTCTCGAATTTCTGCCGGAAAATGAAATCCTGCAGGGAATTGAATTCTGTTTTTGTCTCACCCGGAAAGCCGGTCATGAATGTCGTTCTTATTGCCAGACCGGGCAGTTCTTTCCGCAGCTCAGAGATAAGTGATTCTGCTTTTGTCCGATCAGTTCCGCGGTGCATGGATTTTAGCACCCTGTTCTCGCTGTGCTGCAGGGGAATGTCCAGATATTTTACGGTCTTGGAGCTTTGTTTAAGGGCCCGGATCAGTTTTTGATCGTAATGGGCCGGATGGGTATACAGCACCCTGACCCATTCCAAACCCTTGACCTTGTCCAGCAGCAGCAGCAGATCCCCCAGTTTTCTTTCACCATACAGATCTAAGCCGTAATTGGTGGTATCCTGGGCGATCAGGTTGATCTCTTTGACGCCTTGGCTTGCCAGTATCCCGGCTTCAGCTACGATATCAGCCATTGTCCGGCTGCGGAACCTCCCTCTTATCTTGGGGATCAGACAATAGGAGCAATTATTATTGCAGCCGTCGGCTATGCGGAGATAGGCCCAGCCCGGCCCGGTGGTCATAATGCGGTTACGGTAGAATGACACTGGATGATCACAAGCGGTTTTGGAGACGGACAGTTTCTTTTTTCCGGTTACGGCGGAAACGATGTCCTTGTAGCCATGCACTCCGACCAGGGAGTCGATCTCCGGGATTTCGCGCAACAGTTCCTGTCCCATCCTCTGCACCAGACAGCCTGTGGCCACCAGCCGGAAGCCGGTCTTTTTCTTGTGCCCGGCCAGGGCCGCCAGCTCGGACAAGGCCTCATTCACGGACTCCTGCAGGAAACCGCAGGTATTCACGATGACTGCGTCGGCTTGGCTCAGCGTTCCGGTGATCCTATACCCGGCCCGAAAGAGCTGGCCGATCATGATCTCGGTATCCACCCTGTTCTTGGAGCAGCCCAGCGAAACGATATATGCTTTGCGGCCAGGCAAAGAGTTTAAAGAATCAATCATGTTTTATCTTTGATCCAGAATGTCCTGGTATTCTGTACAATATACTTTCCGCTGGCAGGGCTGGCAGTGTTTTCCCATCCATAATTCATCATACTGTTTCATTATCCTGTTCACCAGGTCTTTCTCCGTAGTGATGAAACCTGACTCAAAATTTCTTCTATTGTCAGATTTGGCCCCCATCCCGGCCCCGGTCAGGTTGGCGCTGCCGGAATAGGCAAACTTTCCGTCAACTATCACCGTTTTAAAATGGACCCTGGGGCAAAGCAGTCTCTCCAAACCCTCTATCAGTGAGGGATAGCGGTCAAAATCCTTCCGGAAGTTCGGCCCCGGTTCCTTGGCGTGGATCAGCCTCAGCTCCACGCCGCTTTGGTAAAGTTCTGATAACACCTTCAAAAAAGGCACCATCCGCTTGCCTTCGGCCACATAAAGGTCTTTCAGGTCCGAGGTGGCCAGCCACAGGAACTTTCGGGCCTTGGGGATCTCTTCCTGTAGCACCTTTTGGTATATCTGGATGTCGGTGATGAATTCCAGGCCGTTGGAAACATTCATTTATGGGGCCTCACCAGTTTGCCCCGGGCGCTGGCCAGCACCAGACCCGTTTCATCAGTAAGCTCGGAACTGGCTTCAACTATTTTCCCGTTGTCTTTTTCCACCTTGCCAGAAAGGACGACCTTGCTGCCGATCCTGACCGGCTTTTTGAACCTGACCGTCAGCTCGGCGGTCACCGCTTCGGAGGCCCCGCCTCCTCCTTCCGCCCCGCCTACTGCATGGGCCAGGGCCTCATCCAAAAGCGTGGAGATGATGCCTCCGTGCAGTATGCCCTTCCAGCCCTGGTATTTCTGCTCAGGCACGAACTCGGCCCGGCAGGTTCCCGGCAGCGGGTAGGTGAACTTCAATTGCAGGCCGTCGGGATTATTGTTTCCGCAGGCGAAGCATCCATTATCGTCTATTAAATGATCGTTGTTGCTCATATTTTATTACTTTCAACCGCTTACCGAGATCACTTCTTCGTAGGTGGTCAAGCCCTCCAGCATTTTCTGCAAAGCCACCTGTTTTAGTGAAACCATTCCATCGGCGGCGGCGGCCCGGTAGATATCGTTCAGATTAACGGTATTGGTGGTCAAAACAGATTTCAAATTATCGGTCATCTCCATCACTTCAAATATCCCGATCCGGCCCTTGTAGCCCGTTCCCCGGCAGTCCACGCAGCCCTCGCCATAATAGATCTTGTCCGGGCGCTCCCCGGCGGGAAATCCCTCAAAGTCCTCGGGGCTGGACAACCGCTCCCGGCGGCAGTTGGGGCAGATCCGGCGCACCAGGCGCTGGGCCATCACTCCGATCACGGTGGAAGATATCAGGTAATAGGGGATGCCAATGTCCAGCAGCCGGACCATGGCCGAAGGGGCATCGTTGGTATGCAAAGTGGTAAGCACCAGGTGCCCGGTCAAAGCCGCCTGAATGGCGTGTTCGGCCGTTTCCCGGTCCCGGATCTCGCCCACCATGATGATGTCCGGGTCCTGGCGCAGGATGCTGGGCAGGATGGTGGAGAAGGTGACCCCGGCCGCCGGCTGGACCCCGATCTGGTTGAACTCCTCGATCACCATTTCTATCGGGTCCTCCACCGAGATGATGTTGACCTCTGGCGAGGACAGGGCTTTTAGCGAGGAGTATAAAGTTGTGGTCTTGCCCGAGCCGGTGGGCCCGGTCACCAGGATGATGCCGTTGGGCCGCCGGATGAAGGCGTTGTAGGTCTGGTATTCCCGGGGGTAAAATCCCAGATGGTCCAGGTCCTGCATCAGGATCTCGGGATCAAAGATCCGGATCACCACCTTTTCCCCAAAAGTTACCGGCACGGTGGAGACCCTCAGTTCGATGTCCTTGCCGGCGTAGCTGGTCTTGATCCGGCCGTCCTGGGGCCTCCGCTTGTCGGCGATGTTCATCCTGGACATGATCTTGATCCGGGAGATGATCGGGGCGTGCAGGTTGCGGGGGATGGTGTAAATGTAATGCAGCACCCCGTCGATCCGGAGACGGATGTATGATTTGTCCCGCTTGGGCTCGATGTGGATGTCGCTGGCCCGCTGTTCAAAGGCGTAGTGCAGCAGGTATTCCACCGCGCTGGTGACGTGCTGGTCGTTGGCCTCGATCTCCTCCTGCCCCTTCAGCTTGACGAACTGCTCCAGGTTATTGAGCTCTTCCGAGGATATCCGGTCAACCTCGGCCGCCCGGACCGAGGCCCGGAAGCCGTAGAACTCGCGGACGATCTTCAGGATGTCGGTTTTGGAGCTGAGCACCAGCTTGATCTTGATATTCCGGGCGGTTTCCAAAGATTCCAGGATCTCCAGGTTGGAGGGGTCGGCCACCGCCATGGTCACGGTGCCGGATTCCTCTTCCAGCGGCACGATCAAATGGCGGATGGCATAGGGCCGGGCCACGTGGGAAGTGACCACGTCCAGCTGAAGCTTAAGCGGATCTATCTTGCGGTAGGGGATCTTAAGTTCCTGGGCCACGGCCAGGGTGATCATGTCCTCGGTCAGGTACCGGCCCGGCTGCCCCTGAACCTGGATATTGAGCGAGGAGATGACCTCGGCCGGAGTGATGATGTTGGCGGCCTGGTGCAGCCTGCGGCTGTAGGCCGACTCCTGATATTTCTGGAGCTTGGCCCGCTGGGCCGGGACTTTGATCAATATCTCCCGGTGCTGGTCGGGGGTGATCAGTCCGCACTTCAGCAGCATCTGGGCCACTTGTTCCAGGGTCAAATGTGGTGAGGCTGTCATGTCATCTCTGATTGTTTATTTTAGTTAGAGGACCGTGGAAGGTCGAATTTTATGGGCTCGGGGATGAACACCTCGTGGACGCAGGCCAGCGCATAGCTGTCGGTCATCCCGGCGATGTAATCACTAACTATCACCTGGGCCGGGGTCTTTTCCAGTTCGTAAAACCCGGACAGCTTCTGGACATGCCTCCCGAAGCGGCGGAACAACGGCACGGGATCGCTGTCATATTTTGGATAATCGCGGCCGAAGTGCAGGTAGACCCGGTTCAACTCTTCAAATAGTGTCCGCAATATCTTTTCGCAGAACATTCCGTACTCTTCCAGCGGAGCCGATCGGTATATGTTCTCCGTGTTAAAATCGTATAAAGCCCGCATCAGCTGGTAATTGCTGGCGGAAAAGGAGATGTCTCCCGTCTTTTGTGATTCGGCGATCAGATCGTTGACCAAAGTGTCTATGATCTCGCCGTTCTTGCGGCCCAGTATTTCCCGGATATTTCCCGGGACTTCGTCCTCGTTGATGATCCCGGCCCGGATGCCGTCCTCGATGTCCCGTCCCAGATAGCTGATCTTGTCGGACATCCTGACTATGCAGCCCTCGTAGGTTCCGGGATAGACCCCCAGTTTCCGGATGCTGTTCAGGTCTATCCTTTCCCGGCGGGGCTGGATCTGTTTTTCGTATTTCTCCCCGCAATGACAGATTATCCCGTCCCGCACCCCGTAGGTCAGGTTTAGCCCGGCCCCGTCGTTGGCCAGGCTGTCCACCACCCGCAGGGCGTAAAGTTCGTGGTTGAACCCGCCGTGATCCTTTAACAGGTCGTCCAGCACCTCCTCGCCCCGGTGCCCAAAAGGGGCATGGCCCAGGTCATGACCCAAAGAGATGGCCTGGGCCAGGTCCACATCCAGGCCCAGCACCCGGCAGATGGCGGCGGCGATGGTGGCCACGTGCAGGGTGTGCTCCATTCTGGTGCAGACGTGGTCATTGTCGGGAGAGAAGAACACCTGGGTCTTGTGCTTAAGCCGGCGGAAGGGCATGGAATGGATGATGGCAGTCTGGTCGCGGAAATACGGCCCCCGAATGTCCTCTTCCCGGGACCGCAGGCGCTGGGTATATGTTTCGGGCGACAACGGATTTACTATATTTTTCACTTGACTCCCGCCGATCACTTTTGATTGTTAGATTTTGAGGCAACCTGTTTGGTCTTCCATCTTTTGTGCACCCAGTACCAGTGATCGGGATGCCGTCTTACATATTCCTCCAGTTGGGCGGTGAAAATAGTGGTCAGACGCAGGATCTCTGCCTCCTTCTCATTCTTGGGATCGGCATGGAACGGCGGATTGAGATAACCAGTGTGCCTTCCTCCCTGCTGCCGGACGATGGCCCCGGTGATGATGGCCGCTCCGGTCTTGAGGGCAAAGATGGCCGGGCCCTTGGTGGTGGAGGCTTTTTGGCCCAGGAAATCAACGAAGACTCCGTCCGCTCCTGCATCCTGGTCGGAAAGCATGGCCACAAAATGGTTTTGCCGCAAAGCCTTCAATACTTCCCGGGTGGCGTCTTTTTTGAAGATGATATTGACGTTCTTGGAACGGCGCAGGGAATTGAGCGCTTCGTCCACATATTTGTTGTGCTGGGGATAGACCACCACTGAAAAATGGTAACCGCTGTTGGCGATGGCGGCGGCGTGAACCTCCCAGTTCCCGAAATGCCCGCTGACCAGTATCCCTCCCCGGCCCGCTTTTACGACCTGGTCAAAGTATTCGGTATTCCTCAGGTCCACCTTGTTCTTAACGCTGGCACAATCCGACGTTTTGAACCGCAAAAGCTCCATCAGATTCCTCCCCAGATTTTGGTAGAGGCTGAGCGCTATTTCCCGGTTTTGACTGTCACCATTTTGGGGGAAGGCCCGCATCAGATTTTCCAGGGCCACTTTGCGGCGTATGCCCATGGTAAAAGCTAAATTGCCCAGCCCCGCCCCGAAGTTCAAAGCGGCTTTCTCGGGTAAAAGATTGACCCACCATCCCAGAATATTCAGCAACCAGTATTGCAGTATGTAACCGGTATTTTTCATTTGATTTTGTATTTATTCAGGGTGTATCAGGGACATTAATAGTAAATCTTTTGTAAAGTTAATTGACAAAAAATTTGCCGTTTCCCTGTCATTCATAAGTCTCAAATTTGTACCACGGGACTAAGAACGGCATGTGTCCATATTAACGCACTCCTCATCTGGAATGGAGTAACCCCTATGTTTAACCGCATACTTGTCCCATTGGATGGATCAACCCTTGCAGAGCGGGCGATACCTCAC
>JAURWH010000208.1 GCA_030655055.1 bacterium | reverse complement strand
AGAAGCCCCGCCTTACGGCGGGGCTTCTTGTTTTTACGACAACTTACCCTTTGGCAAACACGATCTCCCCCTTCTTAACCTCCGCCTTCACCGTATCCCCGTCCTTGAACTCTCCCTCCAATATCCTCATGGACAGCGGGTCCTGCAGCAATCTTTGGATGGCCCGTTTCAACGGCCGGGCCCCGAAGGCCGGGTCGTACCCCTCGTTGGCCAGCAGTTCCTTGGCCTTCTCCGTCACCTCCAGCTTTATCTTCCGGTCGGCCAGCCTTTGGTACAGGTGCTTCAGCTGGATGTCCACTATGGCGGTGATCTGCTGCTTGTCCAGCCGGTGGAAGATGATGGTCTCGTCCACCCGGTTAAGGAACTCCGGCCTAAAATGCTGGCGCATGGCCTCCATCACTTTGTCCCTCATCTTGCCCTCATCGTCCCCCAGCTCGCTGATCCACCGGGAGCCGATGTTGGAGGTCATGATGATCACCGTGTTCTTGAAGTCCACCGTCCGGCCCTGGCCGTCGGTCAGGCGGCCGTCGTCCAGCACCTGCAGCAGGACGTTGAACACGTCGTGGTGGGCCTTCTCTATCTCGTCAAACAGTATCACGCAGTAGGGACGGCGCCGCACCGCCTCGGTCAGCTGGCCGCCCTCGTCGTAGCCCACGTAGCCCGGAGGCGCGCCCAGCAAACGGGACACCGTGTGCTTCTCCATGTATTCCGACATGTCTATCCGCACCATGGCCCGCTCGTCGTCGAACAGGAACTCGGCCAGGGCCCGGGCCAATTCTGTTTTGCCCACCCCGGTGGGCCCCAGAAAGATGAAGGAGCCTATCGGCTTGTTGGGGTCGGACAGCCCGGCCCGGGAGCGCCGGACCGCATTGCCGATGGATTTCAATGCCTCGTCCTGGCCGATCACCCGCTCCCGCAGGCGCTCTTCTATCTTGATAAGCTTGGATGTCTCGCCCTCCAGCATCCTGGTGACCGGGATCCCGGTCCACTTGGCCACCACCTCGGCGATGTCATCTTCGTCCACTTCCTCCTTCAGGAATTTCTGGGACTTTTGGATCTCGGCCAGATGCTTGTTCTCGTGCTCCAGGTCCTTCTGCAGGGCCACCAAAGTGCCGTAGCGGAACTCGGCCACCTTGTTGTAGTCGCCCTTCTTCTCGGCCTGCTGTTCCTCGATCTTGGAATTCTCCACCCTCTGTTTGATGTCGGAGATCTTCTTGATGATGGCCTTCTCGTTCTGCCAGTGGGCCTTCATGGTGGAGGATTTCTCCTTAAGCTCGGCCAGCTCGGAATCTATTTTGGCCAGCCGTTCCCTGGAAAGCGCGTCGTGGTCCTTCTTTAAGGCCGTGCGCTCGATCTCCATCTGCATGATCCGCCGCTCCACTTCGTCGATCTCGGTGGGCAGGCTGTCGATCTCTATCCGCAGGCGGGAGGAGGCCTCGTCTATCAGATCCACCGCCTTGTCCGGCAGAAAGCGGTCGGAGATGTAGCGCTGGGAAAGCACCGCCGCCGCCACTAAAGCCGAATCCTTGATCCGCACCTTGTGGTGCAGTTCGTAGCGTTCCTTTAATCCCCTTAAGATGGCGATGGTGTCCTCCACCGAGGGTTCCTGCACCAGCACCGGCGCCAAACGGCGCTCCAGAGCCGGGTCCTTCTCTATGTTCTTGCGGTACTCGTCCAAAGTAGTGGCACCGACCATCCGCAGCTCGCCCCGGGCCAGGGCCGGTTTAAGCATGTTGCTGGCGTCCATGGCCCCCTCGGCCTTCCCCGCGCCTACCAAGGTGTGCAACTCGTCAATGAAGAGAATGACAGAACCGGCCGCGGCCTCGATCTCCTTGAGCACGGCTTTAAGACGTTCCTCGAACTCGCCCCGGAACTTGGCCCCGGCGATCAGGGCGCCAAGATCCAGCGACACCACCTTCTTGTTCTTAAGGGTCTCGGGCACGTCGCCGGAATTTATCCGCTGGGCCAGGCCCTCGGCGATGGCCGTCTTGCCCACCCCCGGCTCGCCGATCAGGACCGGATTGTTCTTGGTGCGTCGGGACAAGACCTGGATCACCCGGCGGATCTCGTCGTCACGGCCGATCACCGGGTCCAGCTTGCCCTGGCGGGCCAGTTCGGTCAGATCGCGGCTGTATTTGGCCAGAGCCTGATACTTGCCCTCGGGATCTTGGTCGGTCACCCGCTGGCTGCCCCGGACATCCACCAGGGCCTTCAATATATGATCGCGGTTGATCCCGGAGTTTTTCAGGATCTGCATGGCCTTGCCCGTCTCCTCGGCCAGGGCCAGCAGCAGATGTTCTCCGGAGACGTACTCATCCTTCATCTTTTCGGCTTCGGCCTGGGCCTTTTGCAGCAGCTTGTTCAGGGCGTTGGAAAGATAGGGCTGGGAGGCTTCGCCGTAAACCTTGGGAAGGTTCTGGATCTCGGCTTCCACCCTGTCTTTTAACAGGGCCGGGTTGGCCCCCATTTTTTGGAGCAGGGGAATGACCACGCCCTCGGGCTGGTCCAGCAGGGCGGCCAGCAGGTGCTCCGGCGCTATCTCCTGCAGATTGGCCTGTCCGGCCAGCTGGGACGCGGCCTCTATGGCTTCCTGGGATTTGACGGTGAATTTGTCCAAACGCATTTTATTTACTTCCCCTATTGTATTAAAAACAGAAGGCGATTCCTGAAGAACCGCCCATAAACAATATAACCACAGATGCCGGTTTTGTCAAGGTGCTGGTTTGTTTACTTGGACAGCGGGCCGGAGTCTAATGGTTTGCCCGGACCCGGTGACCTCTGTCCCCAGCTTCCGGCATAATTGCCGCAGCCTGGTTTGGATGCCCCGGGCCTTCTTCCTCCCGGCCGGAACCGGCCGGTTACTCACTATCTCCAGGGGAACCATCGAGACCGTCGTCAGAGAATCTCCCTTAAGTTCCGCAAACAGCAGGGCACTTTCCCGGCAGATCTGTTCCCTTTGGTCAAAGATGAAATTTCCCAGGCTGTAGGCGATCAGCCCGCCCCGGTAAAATTCCACCCCCTGCAAAACGTGGGGATGGTGGCCGTGCGCCAGCTTGGCCCCGCAGTCTATGGCCATCCGGCCCAGTTTTTTCTGGGTCCGGGCCGGATGATCCTTGTACTCAAAGCCCCAGTGGAAAGAGGCGACGATGATGTCGCAGGAATCGCGGATGGCGGCGATGGAACGGGCCACGCAGGCCGAA
>JAURWH010000207.1 GCA_030655055.1 bacterium | reverse complement strand
CCTGCGCGCTGAAGCCCCGCCACACTTCGACAGGGCTCAGTATCCGGCGGGGCGCAAGCGTGGGAAAATAAAATCAGCGGCAATCAGCGAAGATCGCTCGACTGAGCGTTAGCCGAAGTCTGCGTCCCGGTTCCTGCTACTTTGCTCCCAGCGCCTTCTTGGCCTCCTCGGCCTTGATCTCCTCCTCTATCCTTTTGGTAAGCTCCGGCAGCATCCCGGCCTCCACCATCTTGTCAAAGATCTCCAGCGAGCGGTCGTAGTGGGCCAAAGCTTCCTGGTTGGCGTAGACCTTCTTGGCCTTGTCCCCGGCCTCCACCGAATAAAAGAAGGCCGGCTCCCAGTTGTTGGCCCGGTAATAATGGTGGGCCAGCAGACCAAAGGCCTCTTCTATCTTGTCCTGGTGTATCTCCTCCAGCTGGTCGCCGATGGTGTTGTGCAGCTCGCGCCGCTTGGCAAAGGGCAGGCTGTCGTAGGCCACTTCCTGGGTCATGATGTGCTTGAACAGATAGGCGTCGTCCCCTTCCATCAGCACCAGGTCAAAGCGGTTGAGGTCGGACAGCACCGTCTTGATCTGCTCCTTTTTGGGGTAGATGCCGGACAGCAGGTTAAAGTTGAACTCCCGCCCGATCACCGAGGCGAACTGCAGCACCTCCTTGGTCTCGTAGCTTAAGCGGTCCACCCGGCTCTTGATGACCCCCTGGACGGTGTCGGGAATGTTGACGTTGCGGACCTCGGAGTCTATCACCTGCCACTTGCCGTCCTTTTCGTCCACCACCTTCTGCTCGATCAGCGACTTGACCACCTCTTCCACGAAGAAGGGGTTGCCCTGTGATTTTTTGAGGATCAGCGCCTCCAACTCCGGCGGCATCCCCTCGATGGCCAGCAGCGAGCGCACCAGTTCCAAACTCTCCTCCGGTGTCAGCTCCTTCAGGTTGATGCCGTGATGGTAGTCCTTGGAGGTGAACTCGTGCTGGGCCTCCAGCGGCCGGTAGACCAGGCACAGCAGAATGGCCTTGTCCCCGATGTTGCGGGCCAGATAATTAAGCAGTTCCATGGAGGCGCTGTCGGCCCAGTGCAGGTCCTCCAATATCAGCATCAGCGGCTCCTGGGAGGCGCCCCAGCCGGCCAGGTCCAGCACCAGGTCAAACAGCCTCTGCTGGCGCAGCTTGGCGTCCAGGGATTTGGTCAGCTGGGTCTCGGGCATCTGGACCCCGGTGACCTCGCCTATGATCGGAGCCCAGTCCTTAAGCTGGGGATCTATGATCTCCAAAGCCTTCTCTATTTTTTGGGCCTTCTGTTCCGGGCTGTCGGTCTTCTTGATCCCCAGGTAGGCCTCCAGCAATTCGGACCAGGGCAGGTAGCTGATGGCCTGTCCGTAGGACTGGCAGCTGCCGCCGAACAGGCTGTAGCCGTGCTCCATCCAGCGGCTGGTCAGGTCGCGGGTCAGCCGCGACTTGCCGATTCCGGCCTCGCCCACTATGGAGACTATCTGGCCCTTGCCCAGCAGTGTTTTTTCGATGGCCTGGCTCAACAGCTCCCGTTCCCGGCCCCGGCCCACGATGGCCTTGGATTCGGAGATCCACTTGGCAAAGATGTCGTCGCCGCCCTCCTTTTTGCCTGTGACCCTGAAGATGCTGATGGGATGGACCTTGCCCTTGAACTGGCGTTCGCCCAACGGGTCGGCCGTAAATTTATTCTTGCACTTGCGGTGGGTGGCCTCGGTCACCAGCAGTTCTTCTTGGCTGGCCGAGCCCATCAGCCGGGCGGCCAGGTTCACTTCGTCGCCCATGGCGGTGTATTCCCGGCGGGCGGACGAGCCCACCGTCCCGGCAAAGACGTAGCCCGAGTTGATCCCGAATTTCTGGTGCATCCCGCTATAGGAAAACTCCTGGTGCGAAAGCATCTCCAGCCCGCAGAGGGCGGCCCGGATCTCGTCATCCTCGTGGGACTGGGGGGCGCCGAACAGGATCAAAGCCCGCTGGCCGTTCTGGCCGGAATCTATCTTGTTGATGTGACCGTCGTATGATTTCACCGTCTGCTGCAGCACCTGGTAATAGTTCTGCAGTTTGGCCACCGCGCTGGCGTCGTTGTCAAAATCCAGGCCGGAGAAACTGAGGAACAGAACGGTGGCCCGGGTGTGCTCCCCGCTCTGGGCCCCGGACTTGTGGTCGGTGATCATCCTTTGGAAGAGCCAGGGCGGCAGGAAGGCCGCCAGGTCCTGTATCTTTTGGGCCAGCCCTTCCGGACCCTGCTCGCTGCTGTCCTGCTGTTCGTGCCCGGCCGGGGACTGGCCGGGCAGTTCCAGCAGATGGAAAGAATCTTCGGCCTTCTTTTCGGTCTTGGCCGAACCGGCCAAAGCCTGCTGCATCTCTTTGGATATCAGGACCTGTCCCGCCTCGGCCTCATCCTCCAGCCGGGCGGCGGTGGCGGCCGACTGGCCGGCCAGCAGGTACTGCAGTCCGTCGGTATGATTGCCCACCTGGCAGGCGGTAAAGCTTCCGGTGTGCAGGGCCAGGTGCAGGCCCACCGGGAACGAGCCGATGGAGGTCTTGACCTCGGCGAAATTCTTGACGAACTCGGCCATCTCCCAGGCGGCCTGGGCGGCCCGGCGTTCCTTGCCGGCGGACTCGCCCGGCAGGGGTTCAAAGATGACGGTGATGGAATCTCCGCCAAAGCGGACCAGGTCGCCCCCGTATTTAAGGGTGATCTTGATCAGCGGGGAAAAATAGCTGTTGATGATGTTGGTGACCTCTTCGGCCCCCTCCTTGCCGGTGCGGGAAAGCCGCTCCGACAAAGTGGTGAACCCGGAGACGTCGGCCAGCAGGATGGCGGCGGCCAGCTTTTCACCCTTGGCCAGCCCCTGCAGCCGGCCGTGCAGGCCCCGGGGAAGATAGGGGGATAAGGAGCCAAAAAGTTTTTTCAGTTTTTCGGCTGCCTGCTTGGCTTCGTCGCCCGAAAGCTTTCCGCCCTCAAGCTTTTCTGCCAAGGGCTGTCCCAAATATTTTACCAGGCTGGCGTCAAGTTTCATTTATCGGAATCTCCCCCAAATAATTTGTTTGATTTCTATTGTATCAATTAAAATCCAAAATTACAAGTATTTTTGAAAAAAATATGCAAGGCTGGCCGTGACGAATGGCCGGCCATCAAATATCTTGACATCACTGCCCATAAATGGTTATAATTATATGATAAGTGCGCCCGTAGCCCAACTGGATAGAGCAACGGACTACGAATCCGTAGGTTAGAGGTTCGAATCCTCTCGGGCGCACCAGTTATGAAAAAACACCTTTGGCATTTTATGCCAAAGGTGTTTTTTCACATGAACCGGATCAAATAATTATTATAAGTGATGCCTCTTTGTCACAAAAACAGCGTTCCCGAAACCTACCGGCGCAGGAGTTATAAAAACAGGCCGCGGTTTGAACTTGTAACCCGGAAGTGATTCAAATCCCTCGGTCCGGTCGGTCACGCTGATGTCGACCAGGCTGTGCGTTTTCAATAGAATGGATATCACTGCGCCGGCGATCGGAGGGTTATAACAGTCTATGGACCACGATGTGGGCGCAGCGGATTGATTGCCGGTATTGACGCGGACTGTTTTCCCGTCAATGGTGCATTCCAGCAATTCTGCCTGCTGGTTGATTGATAC
>JAURWH010000206.1 GCA_030655055.1 bacterium | reverse complement strand
TCAACTGCACCAACTGCAAATACTGCCTGCCCTGCCCGTCCGGGGTCAACATCCCCCGCAACTTTGAGCTTTACAACGACGGCTACCGCTACGGGAATTTCGGGAACCCGGCCTTCTTCTACTGGAACTGGTTCAAACCGTCGGAACGAGCCGAGAACTGCATCAATTGCGGGATCTGCGAAAAGAAATGCCCCCAGGGGATACAGATCCGGGCCGAGCTGAAAAAGGTAAGGGAGGCTCTGGCCAAAAAATGAGGCGCTTTTTCCTAACAGCCTTTTTGTTGTTGCTGACAGCCTGTCTGGGTTGCACCTATCACCCGGACCTTAAAAAAGATTTTCAGATGTGCCTGGACGGCTCCAAGTTCGTCTGGGAATCGGCCCCGGCAGTGGGTTACATCTACGGCGGACCGGAGAGCGTGCTGGAGGGGCCGGCTACAATCCGCGTGATCCTTCCCAACATCGGGCCCAGCCGGCATCCGATGCCCGGAATGGAGATCATGTTTGATGAGGATCTCTTTGCCGACAGCAGCCAGGTCACGGTTTCCGGCAGATCATATCCATTTTTGGTGGATCTCCGTCCTTCATTCCGCCCCATGGGAAAAGGCGGGATGCTGGTGGGTTACACCTCGCACGATCCAAGGGCCGCGGTCACCATCAGGATCGACCGGCTTGACGCAAGGCCTTATGGGATCGTGGAAGGCAAAATAATATACGCCAAGCTGTGGGGCTATTACTACGATTTCGAGAGCGGAGAGCTGACCCGCCCGCCCAAGCCGATGATGCTGGAGATCTGGAACTGGCCGTTCGGGGCCAAACTGGAGCAAAAGTATCCGGGGGACGAGTGACCCTTCGGCTTGCAGGGCAAGGTGGCCTATCTCAGGGTGACAAGGGCAGTGTCATTCTGAGGTTGGCCCCGTGCTTGACAGGTTGAAGAATCCGTTGGTTTGTCAAGCCGGGAGCATGTCTTTGAATGACGTTTGATAATAATGAAGCATAAGAATATATACCACTTGGTCAAAGACCTGGATCTCAAGACCATAGAGCAGAAGCCCACCCGCTTCGGC
>JAURWH010000205.1 GCA_030655055.1 bacterium | reverse complement strand
GTCCAGCCAGGGGTTGCCCACGTCGGGGATGCGGCTCACCCTGGCGCCGCACCTGGGGCACTGGATCTTCACCGCGTCCACCCACGGGCGGTGCGGTGAGTGCCCGGCGAAAGCGTCCCACCCCTCCAGGGCGCGCTCCTTCAGCTCCGTCTCCGAGCCGATCACCTCGAAGTTGCCGCACTCCTTGCACTCGTAGATGGGCAACGCCAGGCCCCAGTAGCGCTTCTTGGAGATGCACCAGTCGCCCATGTTCTTCAGCCAGTCCAGCTCCCGGTCCAGGCCGTAGTCCGGGATCCAGCGGGCCTGTTTGACTGAGTCCATGATCCGGTAGCGCAGGCTGTGTTCTTTCTCTTCGGCGGTGACCTGGCCGTAGGGCTTGTCGTAGACCGGCCCCATGCTGATGAACCACTCATCCACCAGCCGGAACACCAGTTCTGAGTGGCAGCGCCAGCATTCGGGATAGCGGTGGGTGATCTTTTGGGCGTAGTACAGCACCCCCCGTTTCTTCAGGTCCTCGCCGATGGCCTCGGCCACCCCGCTGACGTTCTGGCCGGTCAGCCAGTCGAACCCGTCCAGATATACTCCGGCCTCGTCCAGCGGGGCCACTACTTTCAGGCTTTCAACTTTGGAAAGGGCAAAATCCTCCTTGCCGCAGCCCGGGGCGATGTGCACCATACCGGTGCCGTCCTCCTCGGTCACTTCCTTCCAGGCCACGGTGCGGTGCTCTATGCCCTGCTGGGCCGGCAGGTGGTCGAAAGGCCCTTCATACTTAAGGCCCACCAGTTCCCGGCCGGGAAGTTCCGAGATGATCTCATAATCCTTTTTCAGGATCTCCTTGCGGCCCTTGGCCAGGTAAAATATCTGCCCGGCCTGTTTGACCTTTAGATAGGTGAAATCCGGATGCACCGCCACCGCGGTGTTGGAGGTCAGGGTCCAGGGGGTGGTGGTCCAGACCAGCAGATATTCCTTGTCCCGGCCCAGGATGGGCAGCTGGATGTAGACGCTCTTGTGGGTCATCTCCTTGTAGCCCTCGGTGGCGATCTCCATGTCCGAGAGGGCTATGCCGCAGCGGGTGCACCAGGGCATCACGTCGCGGCCCTTGTAGATCCAGCCCTGATCGTGGCATTTTTTAAGGAAATGCCAGATGGCATAATTATTGTCCGGGGCCATGGTGAAATAGGAATTGTCCCAGTCCATCCAGTGGCCCAGCCGGATGGACTGCTCGGTCTGGATCCGGGAGAACTTGTCCACCCGCTCCTTGCACTTGTTGACGAAGTTATCGATGCCGTAGGCCTCGATGTCCTTCTTGGACTTGAAGCCCAGCTCTTTTTCCACCTCCACCTCCACCCACAGGCCTTGGCAGTCAAAGCCGTTCTGGTAGCGGGCATCATAGCCCTGCATGGCCTTGTAGCGGTGATAGAGGTCCTTGTAGGTGCGGCCCCAGGCATGGTGCACCCCCATGGGGTTGTTGGCGGTGATCGGCCCGTCAATGAAACGGAATTTCTGAGCCGAACCGCGGTTCCTGGCCGCCAGCTTTTCGAAGGTCTTGTTGTCTTCCCAGAATTTCAGTATTCTTTTTTCCAGTTCGGGGAAATCAAGATTTTGGGGTACGTCCTGGTACATAGGTCTTTCTTAAAATTGCACGCTTAATGCTGTTTTTATCTCGTTGCTCTGCGGAAGGTATTCGTAGGTCAGCCCGTATTTCTTGCGCACATTTTGGTTGTAGCGATTGACGCTGCGGTTGGCCACCACCACATCGGCTACCCGCAGGACCACGTAGGCCAGGGCCCAGCCGCCAGCGCCCGAACTGTTGTCGGTGACCGCCTGTACCGTGGCGGCCGACTGGGCGGTGATGGAGCCGAAGAAAAAGAATGCCGACCGGCCGTAACTCTTGGCGTAGAAGTTGCCTGCCCCCGGCATCACCAGAGACCAGAAAAGCGTCCAGCCCTTGGATTTGTATTCCTGCTGGGCCTGGCCTTCCAACAGCCGCTGCATCATCACTTCGGTTTGGGGCGTGGTCTGGGTCTGGACCGGGGTCTGGGCCTGGATCTCGCGTTTGCCGGAAAGTTCCTCGGCCACCTCCCTCATGCCCACGGTCAAAAGAAATTCCATCTGGCCCTTGTAGTCCCGGGCCGAGGTCATCTCCACCTTGCCGGTCTTCAGGTCTATCAGCCTCAGCTGGGCGGCGTAGACCTCGCCGATCTTGCCAAAACTTCCGCCGATCATCTTCTGCACCGGCAGCATCCGCCCGGCCTCCACCAGACAGGCGGTCTCGTCGCAGGCCCCGGTCTGCTGGAATCCCTGCTCCTTTAGGATCTCCGCCATCTTGTCCCGCTCCAGCACATCGAAGATCCCGGCCCGCTGCAGTTCGATGGTCAGCCGGTCGGTCAGGAAACGGGTGTCCTGTTCCGAGATGCCGGAACCCTTGAGGTTCATCACCGCCACTGCGGTCTTGCGGTCGGACTGGGCGTTAAGGATTGACGATGCCGCCGCTAAAATGATCAATGACAGCAGGACTTTTTTCATCATCGTTGTTTCTTTGAGTAAATGGAAGATGCTTCGGATTGCCGGCAAGCTTGTCTGCTCAGCATGACATTGTGCCGTTAAGCCTCTAATTCCTCGTAATGGGATAGCTTCTTGAATTCCTTGAACCTCTGTTCGATCTCGTCCTTGGTCAGGGTCTTCAGACGTTCCATCGAGAATTTCTCCACGTTGAACGAGGCCATCACGCTGCCATAGATCATGGCCCGGCGCAGGACCTGGTCGCTGAGCTGGCCCTTGGAGGCCAGATATCCCATGAAGCCGCCGGCAAAACTGTCGCCGGCCCCGGTGGGATCAAAAACATCTTCCACCGGGAAGGCCGGAACGGAAAATACGGTCTGGCCGGAGAACAGCATGGCCCCGTGCTCGCCCTTCTTGATCACCAGTATCTTGGGGCCCATCTCCCTGATGGCCCGGGCGGCCTTGATCAGGTTGGGCACCCCGGCCAGCATCCGGGCCTCGGCGTCGTTGATGAACATTATGTCCACCAGCCTGATGGTCTTAAGCAACTCTTCCCGGCTGCCCTGGATCCAGAAGTTCATGGTGTCGCAGCCGATGGCCAGCGGCTGCTTGACCTTGCCGATCACCTCCCGCTGCAGGGCCGGATGGATGTTGCCCAGGAACAGGAACTCGGCGTTCTGGTGGGCTTCGGACAGCTTGGGGTGGAAGGTCTCAAACACGTTGAGATGGGTGGCGTGGGTCTTGGCTTCGTTCATGTCGTATTCGTAGGAGCCCGCCCAGCGGAAGGTCTGGCCCTTGGCGGTTTCCAGCCCGCTCAGGTCCACCCCCCTTTTGGCCAGGAAGTCGATGTCGCCCCTGGGAAAGTCCTCGCCGATGACCCCCACCAGGCTGACCGGAGTGAAGAAGCTGGCGGCCGATGAGAAGTAGAGGGCGCTGCCGCCCAGGGCTTCCTTGGCCTCGCCGAACGGGGTTTTTACAGAATCCAGTGCGATGGAGCCTACGACAGTGATAGACATGACTTATTTCTTTCTTTGTTTGAAAATGTTGAAAAAGGTAAATTATTATAAAACCTTTAACCCCTTTATACGTTTATCCCTTTTACCACTATTGCATTTTAGCGACCGTTTGTTTCACCAGCCGGACGAATTTGACCTCGGCGGTCCCGGCCACATGGATAACCTCCTCTATGCTGACCGGTTTCATGGCCTCGGGAAAGCCCATGTCGGTGATGATGGAGAATCCCAGCACTTTGAGCCCGGCATGCCGGGCCACTATCACCTCGGGCACGGTGGACATCCCCACCACATCGGCGCCCAGTATCCGGATCATCCGGTACTCGGCCCCGGTCTCCAGGGTGGGCCCGGTCAGGCCAAGGTAAACGCCCTTCTGAACCTTGATCTTCTCCTCCAGCGCCACCGACTCGGCCAGGGACAGCAGTTCCTGGTCATAGAGGTTGTGCATGTCGGGGAAGCGGGGGCCCAGTGTCTCGTCGTTCTTGCCGATCAGCGGGTGCCCGCCCATCAGGTTGATGTGGTCGGAGATCAGCATGATGTCGCCGGCCCGGTGGGCGGGGTTGACCCCGCCGCAGGCGTTGGAGACGATCAGGGTCCTCACCCCCAGGGCCTTCATCACCCGCACCGGAAAGGTCACCTGCTGCAGGCTGTAGCCTTCGTAGAAATGGAAGCGGCCCTGCATGGCCATCACGAATTTCCCCGAGAGCTTGCCGAAGATCAGCTTGCCGGCGTGGCTCTCCACGGTGGAGACCGGAAAGTTGGGGATGGTCTCGTAGGGGATGGTGTCTATGATCTCAATTTCTTTGACCAGCCCGCCCAGCCCGGTTCCCAGGATGATCCCGATCTGGGGCACCACCTTGGTCCTTGACTTAAGAAAGTCGGCTGTCTCCTGGATCTTCTGTTTAAATTCGCTCATTTTATTTCTTCCCCGGGGGTGGGTGTTTCGGTTTGAACCTGGGGCGGCTCTTCCGCCTGCGGGACTTCGGGGATCGTCAGCTTGGCGGTCTCCATCAGGGTGGAAAGCATCCTCTGCATGTCGGCCATCTTCTGCTCGTCCATGGCCCGGCCCGGCTGGCTGGGGATCTCGGGGGCCTTAGCCTCCGGGGGCGCCTCCTCCTTTTTGCTTCCGGCAAAGATGTTGGTCTGGATCCGGACCCCGGAATCCATCTCCTGGTACTGCAGGATCTCCAGGTGGGAATCCAGCAGGCTGCGGAACTTGGCCAGGTATCCGGTGCGCATGTTCTTGAGGTCGGCGATCTGGCGCTGCAGGTCCATCAGCCGGGCCCGGGCCTCGCCGATGATCTGGTCGGCCTTGAACTGGGCCTCCTTGATCATCAGATCGCCCCGCTGCTCCGCGTTCTTGCGGAGCTCCTCGGAGGTCTTCTGAGCCGAGAGCAGGGTGTCCTGAAGGGTCTTCTCCATCCGGCGGTAATCGTCCACCTTGGTCTCCAGGCCCTCCAACCGCTCGGCCAGGCTGGTGTTCTCCCGGATCAGCTCCTCCACCTCGCCGGCTACCATCTCCAGAAAAGCCTGGACCTCGGACGGATCCGATCCGCCCATGGATTTTTTCTTAAAGGTCTGCTTGCGTATATCTAGAGGGGTCAGCTTCATAAGGGACCTCCTAAAGTTTAGATTTCTGAGTCAAGGTCTTTATTTTCTTTATCCAAAAGTTTTAGCTGTTCCGATTTTTCATCTGCAAAAATAGTTCGGCTAACGCTCACTACAACGTCTGCGTAATCGTCCGACGCCATAGTTTGCTTCATTAAAAGGCGGCTATGGACGACGGCGTCTGTGGATCGTAACACCCCGGATGCTCTATATCTGCTTCAGCCGGAAGCCCCATTCTATCAGGCTGGTTATCAGAAACTGTTTGACGAATATTATGGCCAGGATCACCAGCATCGGCGACAGGTCCAGCCCCACCGCGCCCAGGGGAATGATGCGGCGGAGCGGCCCCAGCACCGGCTCGGTCAGCTTGTGCAGCAGCCGGACAATGGGGTTGTAAGGGTCGGGATTGACCCAGGACAGCAGGGCCCGGATGATGATGGCCCACATGTAGATGTCCAGTGCCATACCCAAGACCTTGCCAATAGCTATTATCAGATTTGCCAGAATGAACATTGAAATACCTTTAAATTTTCTCTGTGTCTCCGTGCCGGAGTTTACCCTGAGTGTATCGAAGGGTGGTTAATCAGTGCCTGGCTCCGAAGATGGCGCTGCCGATCCGCACCATGTTCGACCCTTCCTCTATCGCTGTCTCGAAGTCGCCGGACATTCCCATGGACAGGTGCTTCATCTGAACGTTCGGCAGGCCCAGCTTGGCAGCCTCCTGAAAAATTATTCTCAACCGACGGAATGCCTTTCGCACCCTTTGGTCGTCTTCGGTCAGCGGGCCCACCGTCATCAGACCCATGACCTTTATTCCCTCTATATCCTTTACTTCATTTAAAGCATTCAAGATCTCTTCCAGCCCGAACCCGTATTTCTGTGGCTCTCCCGAAGTATTGACCTCCAGCAGGACCTCCTGCACTTTGTTTGCCTCCAGCGCCCTCCGGCCGATCTCCCGGGCCAGGTCCGGGGAATCTACCGAGTGGATCAGGGAGAACATCTCCACCGCTTTTTTGGCCTTGTTGCTTTGGAGGTGTCCTATCAGGTGCCATTGCACGCCGCCGCTTATATCGGGATGCTTCTGGACCGCCTCCTGCACCCGGTTCTCGCCGATGACGGTCACTCCTCCGGCGATGGCCTGGTTTATCAGGTCTGAGGCCACGGTCTTGGTGACCGCCACCAGGGTGATATCGCCGGGCTGGCGGCCGGTTTTTAAGGCAGCCTCGGCTATCCGCTTTTGAACGATCTTAAGATTTTCTTCAATTCCAACCATAACATATAATTATACCCTATTTAAAAAGTATTTTTCAATACATTTCGGAGATTAAATTCACCCCGGAAACCAAAAGGGCTGCCCGGAAGGGCAGCCCTTTTGTGCTAAGGAAAGAGATCTACTTGACTATCATCAGCTTCTTGGTGGAGCTAAAGTCTCCGGCCTGCAGCCGGTAAAAATACACACCGGCCGCCACCCTGTTACCGTTCCAGTCTACCTTGTGCTGGCCGGCGGGCTTGGTGCCCAGGTCAAACCGCTTGACCACCTGCCCCGCGATGTTGTACACCGTCAGGCTGACCTTGGATGTCTTCGGCAGCTGGTAGCCAAAGCTCACCCGGCCCGAAGACGGGTTGGGCCGGCAGGCCTGCAGGGCATAGGACGCCGTCAGGCCCGTGGAGCCGCCCCCGTCATCATTTGCGACCCCGGTGCCGTTCCAGTCGGTGACCTTGCCGTAGACATCGTAATAAGTTTTGCTGTTGTTCTTAAACCCGTACCAGGTGAAGAACAGCCGGTCATTGGTGGCCGCGATGCTCTGTCCGCCGTATGTTTCGGCATCAATCCAAACGGTAGTATCGACCACCATCTCGTTGACGCCCTGCGGAAGGCCGTTCTGATAGAGCTGGCTTAACAAGACATATCTGCCGCCGGTCCGGGTATACCAGATGACCGCGTAGCGGTCGCCGTCCGGGGAAACAGTTACCGACGGACATTCGTGATACAGACCTGATTGGGTGCTGACGGCATAGTTTGTATCCACCGGCTGACCGGCCGCATCCAGTCGCTGTCCGGCGATGGATGAACTGTCACCGTAGTAATTGTACCAGGTGACCATGAACCCGCTGTTGGTCCCGGCGATGGAGGGATCGTACTGGTCGTTATCAAGACTGTCGCCGATCAGGTAATTACCTCCTAAAAGGCTCCCGTTCAACAGAATCCTCTGGCCGTAAATGTGATCATGGCTGGCGTCGCGATAATCCTGCCACGATACGACTATCCCGCTGTCGTTGGCGGCCGCGCTGGGAGACCCCGTGTAATGGGCTGGAACGGTATCGGATATGTTGATGGTTGTTCCCACGCTGTCGCCGTTGGTCTTGAAAAGCCGGCCATAGATATTGGAATAACTCCAGCTTGGATCATAAGCGTACCAGAAAACACCGTATCCGCTGTCGAAGGCGGCGATCGACATTTCGTAATCATTGAATCCCGTCCCGGTGGTGGAGATCTGGTGATTCCCGCCTACCGGAATGCCGGAAGCGTCCAGCCGCTGGCCGTAGATGTCGTAATCATTATCGCTGCGATAATCGTACCAGGCCACCAAATACGAGCCGTCGGCCAGCCCCGCAACCTTGGGTTCGTAGGCGCTGCGATTGCCGGGGCTGTAGCTGGTGTCGGAGATCAGGAAGTCCGGGGTCAGGGCCGCGCCGTTCCCCGAATACAGCCGTCCATAGATGTCTTCGTTGTTGCCGTCGCTGTTGCGGTCATCGTACCATACCGCCAGGAAATTGCCGTCCTTTCCGGCGGTAACGGATGGATCCCACTGGCCCTGAAGACCGGCGGTGCTGTCGGACAGCATCAGGTTGGCGCCCTGGGCCGCTATGCTGGTGTCATAGTATTGGCCGTAGATCACCGGTACGTCGGAATTCCGGGAATCCAGCCAGCACAAGGTCCAGCCGCTGTCTCCGGCCAGGGCGACCGGACGTTGTTGGCTATAGGAGGTGGCGTCATCGTTCAGCATCGCCTGCCCGCCCAGAGTATCGCCATTGGGCTTATACCATTGGGCATAGACGTCGTAGTTGCCGTTGCTGGTATCCTGCCAGGCCACCACGGTCTGGCCGTTGCGGCTGGCGATGCTGGGATAGCTGGCATTGTAACTGTAATTGGTCACATTGACGTTGCCGCCCAGCAACGCCCCGGCGGTGTCGAACCGCTGCAGGTAGATCTCGTAATTGCTCGAGTTGCGCCAGTCGTCCCAGGCAATGGTAAATCCGCTGTCGGTAGCGCAAAGGTCCGGGCGGGAGGACATGTTGGTGGACGCGCCGTTGGCCTGCAATACCGGCCCGATGGTGTCGCCTCGGGCATCGTACCGCCTGGCGTACACGCAGTTCCCGCTGCCGTTATCTGACCAGGCTACTATGAACCCCTGGCCGGCCCTTCCGGCCGCGTTATAGAACTGCTGTCCTGAGCCCAGCGTGCTCACCCGCACATCGACGCCGGACAGATGCCCCAGGGTATCCACCATCTGGAGGAAAACCCTATAATCGCCGATGCGGTAATCGGTCCAGATCACTGCATACCCGCTGTCGGTGGCGGCCAAAGCTTGGCTCATTGCATGTTGTGAGTTGCCCCCATCCGCCCGGATGGTCGTGTCCAACGGATTGCCGGAGGGATCGAACGCCCGGCTATAAACATGCTGGTAGCCAATATCATCGTATGACAGCCAGGAGATGGCGAACGCCCCGTTCGAACGCACCGCCACTTTCGGCAGGAACTGGAAGGCCCTGCCGGCATCCGCCGTGAAGACGGCGCTGGCGGGCTGGCAGGCGCTGGTGAACCGCTGGAAGCGGATGTTCATGTTTCCGTCCCGGTAATCGGCCCAGGCGCAGATGAAGTTGCCGTTCTCCAGCATCGTCGCCGCTATGCCGTTGCCGTCGCGATACAGGAACATCGGCAGGGAATCGGTGTTCATCTTGAAATCGTCCGCCACCACTCCCTTGACCGCCGGAGCGGTCAGGACCGAGCCGCCCTTGGCCGGACGGACAGACTTTTTGCGCAAGTCCGGGCGGGCGTTTTTTTTGTGGTGGTCCCTCTTGTCCTGCTGCTGTGGCGGCTGCGGCAGGCTGGGAATTGCCAAAACCTGGCTGGCGAATACCGCCAGCATTATGAGAATAGCTGACCTGAGATGTCTCATGAAGAACTCCTTGGTTTAATTTATTGTTTGTTTTAATATCTGATTTTCGGGACACAATCCTTTCATTTTACTCCATCCACCATCTTATGTCAAGCCAAGGTCCTTCGCCTGCCTTTTTCTCTTGACTAACCAATTATTTAAAGGTAGAATTGAAGGTGACTTTCCTATTGCCACGGCCTGAGGCCTTCGCTGAAGCTGCGGCCTCCAAGTGAAGGCAAATATGTAGCATAAGCGAAAGATCGTGGCAATAATACAAGTTTACTCACGAAATAACTCCAATAAAGGTAAACATCCATATGTCCGGTTTTTTATTCAGAACAAAGGAATTCTTCCACGCCCGCAAGACCTCCGGCAGGTTCGTCCGCACCGCCGCCAGGCTGGCCTTTTGGGCCGGGCTGGCCCTGTTCTTCTTTTTGGGGCTGGGGGCCGGGGCCTTCGTCTTCTACTCCCGCACCCTGCCATCCACCAAGGCCCTGGAGGACATCCAGCCCAAGCAGGGCACCAAGGTCTTCGATGCCAGGGAACAGCTGATCTACGAATTCGCCGAAGAGCACCGGATAGTGGTGCCACTGGCCAGGATCCCCAAACTGCTGGTGGACGCCACCATCTCCATCGAGGACCGCAGTTTTAGGCGGCACTGGGGGGTGGACATGTTCGGCTACGCCGCGGCCTTGAAGGATTTTGCGCTGCGCCGGAGCAAGCGCCTGAGGGGGGCATCCACCATCACCCAGCAGCTGGCCCGCAACCTGTTTTTGACCCAGGACCGCACCATCTCCCGCAAGATCGCCGAGGCCATTCTGGCGCTTAAGATCGAGCGGCTGTTCTCCAAGGACGAGATCCTGGAGCTTTACTTCAACCAGATATATTACGGCAACGGGGCCTATGGGGCCGAGACCGCGGCCCAGCTGTATTTTGGCAAACACGTGGACAGCCTGAGCCTGTCCGAGGCCGCCCTGCTGGCCGGACTGCCCAAGGGACCCACCCTCTACTCGCCCTATGACCGCCCGGAATCCGCCGTCAAGCGGCGGGCCACGGTGCTGGAGGCCATGGTCCAGACCGGCGCCATCAAGAGGCCCCAGGCCGAGGCCGCCGCCCGGGAAACGCTTAAGCTGAAGCCCAAAGAACTGCGGCTGAACGATGCCCCCTATTTTGTGGAGGAGATCCGCAAATACCTGGAGGCCAAATACGGGGCCAACGCCATCTACCAGGGAAGGATGGTGGTCTATTCCACTTTGGACCTGGAGGTCCAGCGGATGGCCAACAAAACCTCGGAAGACTGGATGCAGAAGCTGGAGGAGACCCGCAAGTTCAAGCCCAGCCGCCGGGAGTACAAGGCTCCGGTCAGCGAAGAGGGCGTGACCAACACCCCCTATATCCAGACGGCCCTGATGGCCATCAACCCCCACAACGGCCGGGTGCTGGCCATGATCGGCGGCCGGGACTTCACCGTCAGCAAGTTCAACCGGGCGGTCCAGGCCAAGCGCCAGGCCGGGTCGGCCTTCAAGCCCTTCGTCTATACCGCGGCCGTGGACAACGGTTTTTCCCCGGGCGACGTGATAGTGGACGCCCCGATAGTGGTGGACGACGACGGCTCGGGCAATGCCTGGTATCCCAGCAACTACGACGGCAAGTTCGACGGCCCCATCTCCCTGCGCAAGGCCCTGGCCCTTTCCAAAAACCTGATCGCGGTCAAGCTGATCCAGAGCGTGGGGCCCAGCAACGTCATCAGCTACGCCCGCAAGATGGGGATCAAGACCTCCCTGCCGGCCGTGCTGTCTTTGGCCCTGGGCTCGGCCGACGTCACCCTTTACGACATGGTCAGCGCCTACGGGGTCTTTGCCAACCGCGGGGTGCGGGTGGAGCCGGTGCTGATCCTTAAGATCACCGACCGGGCCGGCACGGTGATGGAGGAGAACAAGCCCTACGCCGAGGAAGTGCTTTCGCCCCAGACCGCCTACATCATGGCCAACATGATGAAGACCGTGCTGGACGGCGGCACCGCCTACTCCGCCAGGCTTTCCGGCTTCACCAAGCCGGCCGGCGGAAAGACCGGCACCACCAACGATTACACCGACACCTGGTTCATCGGTTACACCCCGGACCTGGTCTGCGGGGTCTGGGTCGGCTTCGACCAGAAGAAGATGGTCTACGAGGGCGCCACCGGGGCCGGACTGGCCCTGCCGGTCTGGACCGAGTTCATGAAGCTGGCCACCGCCAAATCATCGGGGGCAGATTTCCCGGTGCCATCGGGCATCAGCAACGCCACCGTCTGCACCGAGACCGGTCTGCTGGCCACTCCGGCCTGCCCCAAGGTCCGGCCCGAGGTCTACGTTACGGCCAATGTCCCCACCCAGATGTGCAACATCCATAAGATGCAGGACCTGAACCTGCAGGGCAAGGATTATAATTTTGAACAGCTGGACAAGGGCTCGCTGGACAGCCCGGAGTGATATGGCACTATTCACTATAAATAAGCCCCTGGCAGGTGTGCCTGGCCCTAGCCCATGGTACTATAAAGAAGGATCCGTGCTAAATAAAACCCGTTATCGATGGGAACATGAACAATCCCAAACATTAGCGGGTATTACTAAATTGAGGAATGAAAACGGAAAGATTGTTTTAGTTCTTGGTTTATATTGTTATTTGCAAAAAATATATAATTCTATTTATCTCATTTGGTATAGATCGAATCCGGGAAATAACACATCGCCCGAAACAATTCAATTCATACTTCTAGATTTTACCAAGTTAACAGAAATTAGTAATTATGAAGAAATAGCACATAATTTGACAATAAAACATATAAACTTTGGGGTTAACAGTAACGATTGTATTGTTAGTGAATTTTCTATACGCATACTTTCAGAAGGAAGACATACATTGTCAGCCCCAAAGCCTTTCACACAGATCAAGGAAGTGTTAGTTATTTCCGATTACCTGAGTCAAAATGAAAAAGAACGTACACATACGGCAATTTATTCATTCAAATTTAAGACAGGTGTTGTTGAAGTATACCCGCAAGATTGGTTTAATACAAATGATTATGACATCGGTTATCAATGGATCACACAAGTAAAAAGAAGAATTGACGGCAGGATATGTGGACGAGGCATCAGAATACCACCGTTCGTTCTTGACAAGACATCTCGCCTCAAGAAAAGATCTTTTCTGCCTAAAATAGTTTAGCTAAAATCAAGTACATATATAAAAAGCCCCGCCATTAGGCGGGGCTTTTATTGTAAGAATAGCTGTACCTTATGGTTCGTTAGTGGCAGCCGTGGCTTTGGCAGACCTGGTCCAGCTTCATCTCTTCCATCTTGTTGCTCTTGAAGTTATTCACCAGCTCCTCCACCGTCTCACCGTTCGTTTTGTAGACCTTGATCCCGGCCTGGTTGAGCTTGTTCAACGCCCCGGCCCCGATGCCCGAGCAGATCACCGCGTCTATCAGCCGTCCCTCCAGGGATTTCAGGGGATGGCACATCCCGTGAGCGTGATGTTCGTTCTGGTTCCGGACCGCCTCCGCCGCATTGTTATCGGTGTCGACGATGATGAAATACGGCGCGCCGCCGAAATGGGGACTGACCAATGACTTCAGCCCCTGGCTGGCCAGGGTTGGTATGCAGAGTTTCATCTTTATTCCCCCTTTTTAATTGATTTTACAGTCTTGACGGCCCCGCCCTCTATCTTCAGGGCTTTTGAATTGACCAGGGCGTCGGCCACTTTTTTATGGGCCCTGGCTATGATGTTGCCGAAGGTCTGCCGTGAGATCATCATCTTCCCGGCGGCCGCCTCCTGATAGAGGCCCTCCAGGTCGGCCAGGCGCATTGCTTCCAGCTCATCCATGGACAGCACCACTTCCTCCAGCATTGAAAGCGGGACGACCCGGGGTTTGAAATACAGCGCTCCGGAATGACATCTCACTCTCCGGCATTTGCACGGTCTGGGCATTTCGTCTCCATTGTTGTTTTTGGCATATGCTAATTATACCCGCAATCATCCGTTTTGTCAAGGGTTTGACAAAGAAGCCCCCTGCTTGTTATGCAAGGGGCTTAATCGTTTTATGGTCTTCTGCCATGGCTGGAAATATTGAATCCGTGAAATCTGCGTTTATCTGCGTCCCGAATTATCCTTTCAGCTTCTCCTCCAGCTCGGCCACCCTTTTCTCCAGGTCGCTTATCACCTTCATCTTCTCCGGCAGCATGTCAACCGCGGCGTCTATCCTCTTGCCCCTCATATGGGGCCGGGCCGGGTTGCCGTAAAGCATGGTCTTGGAGGGAGTGGACTTGGTGACCCCGGAATAGGCCAGACAGATCACGTCGTCGCCGATCTCCAGGTGCCCGATCATCCCCACCTTTCCCCCCATGATCAGCCGGTCGCCTATGATGGATGATCCGGCGATGCCGCTCAAGGCCGCGATGGCTCCGTCCTCCCCTATTTCCACGTTGTGGGCAATGTGCACCAGGTTGTCCAGCTTGGTCCCCCGCTTGATGCGGGTGGGGCCCAAAGCCCCCCGGTCGATGGTGGAGTTGGCCCCGATCTCGACCTCGTCTTCCAAAATGACAATCCCGGTCTGGGGTATCTTGACATATCTGGCGCCCTCCCGGGCGTAGCCGAAGCCGTCCGAGCCCACCACCGCCCCGCAGTGGATGATGACCCCGTTGCCCAAGAGGCATTCTTCCCGGATCGCGGCGTTGGGGTAGATCAGACAATCGCTTCCGATTTTGGCCCGGGCTCCGATGAAGCTTGGCCCCATCACCACTGTGCGGGGGCCGATCCCGGCCCCTTCTTCTATCACCGCATACGGACCGACCGTGGCGGAAGGATCTATATTAGCACTGGGAGATACCACTGCGGCCGGATGGATCCCGGGTTCAGGCCTGGGGTTTGATTCCCGGTAGAAAAGCTGGGCGGCCTTGGCGAAGCCCAGATAGGGATCCCGGCATTCAATGACGGTCTTGCCACTCACTTCCGTACCCGGGGGAACTATTATGCAGGAAGCCTTGGTATCCGGAAGCGCGGCGGCATATTTGGGGTTGGATAAAAAGCTTAAAAATCCGGGCTGGGCCTCCTTTAAGCCGGACAGCCCTTTCAGCTCCAGGTCGGGGCCCGCCAGGCGTCCCTGGCACAGGGCGGCGATCTCGCTGGCCTTGATGCTTCTCATTTTCCGCCGGCCTTCTGGGCCAGCCTGGCCACCAGGTTCTCGCAGGCCCCGGAAAGTTCGGTCTGGCTGGCCGCCACTTCGCTCTCCTCGGCCAGCATCATCCCGGTGTCCACGTTGAACAGCCGGAGTTTTAGGGTGATCTGCCCGCTGGCCGCATTATAATTGATGCCTCCGCTGATGGAGAACTGGGCGGTCAGTATCTTGGCCATCTCCATTCCCCGGGCATCGCTGACCTCTTTTTCCTCCAGCCCCTTGTCCTTGACCAGATCCCGGACCAGCTTTTGGGCCAGGGGCTTGAATGTTTCGGAGCGGCCCAGGGAGCTGAAGAGATACCCGAAGGCCAGCTTGCCCAGTTTTTTGCGGACCGCCTCGGGGTCGGCATCCCAGACCGGAAACAGGGCCAGGGTGGCCTGGTACTGGGCCACGATCCCTTCCGCCTTGGCCAGTTCCTCCAGCACCTGGTCGGTCAGGTCCAGGTCCTTGTCGGCATAGACCACTGCGCCCGAGGAGGAGTCCAGCACCAGCAGGATGTTGTTGTCCAAAGCCACCTTTTTGATGATGGCCCCGATCTTCTCCGCCATCGGCTTGGAGAGTTCCTTGTTCTTGGAGTCCAGCTTGCCGGAGGGATCGTAGACCTGATGGATCAGGGTTTCCACCTCTTTGCTCCTGGCCTTGATCTCGTCCTGCTTAAGCTTGCGGCGCTCGCTGCTGATCACCAGGTTCTGGGACTCCAGGTCCCGCTGCAAGGAGTCGATCTCCGCCCGCTTGGCTTCGATCTCCTTGTTCCAGGCGTCCAGCGCCCGGTTGACCTGCTGCTTGATGTCCCCGGCCCCCTTGTAGCTTTCGAATATCTTCTTGGAGTCCACGTAGCCCGTTTTCTGGGCCAGAGCGGGTGAAGCGGCGGCCATTAAAAGCAGCACCGCCCAGACAAAAACACTTCTGGCAATTTTCATTATCGCTCCTTTGCTAAAATCAAAGACAAAAAGCCTATGGCTGACGGCTATAAGCTTTCAGCTAAAGTGATCAGAACGTGGTCCCGATCTGGAAATGGAATTCCCAGTGGTCCTGCAGGCCCAGCAGTTTGCGGTCAAACCCGTAGGCCCAGTCGAAGCCCAGGATGCCGATCATGGGGATCTCCATCCTGACCCCGGCCCCCAAACCCTTGTAAGCCTTGGCCCGGACGTCCTTGACGCTGAGCCAGGAGTTGCCGGCATCCAGGAACAGCATGGAATAAATGCTGGAATTTATGCCGTAGCGCAGTTCCAGATTGGTGACCGCCATGGCCCGCCCCCCGATGGAAGTGCTGACGGAGCGGTCGGGGTAGCCCCGGATGCCGTCCTCGCCGGCGCCGCCCACGAAAAACCGCTCGCTGATGGGCACTGTATTGGGGCTGGAATAGCCGTCCACCATTCCGGCCCGGGCCCGGCCCATCACCGCCAGCTTCCAGAACAGGGGATGGTAATACCGGTATTCGCCGATGTATTTCTGGTAATCCACCCGGCCCTGCAAAACCCCTCCGCAGAATTCGGAGCTGAGCATGGTCCGGCTTCCGTTGGTGGCGTTGAACGGCCGGTCCCGGCTGTCCCGCACCAGGCTGATGCCGGTGCTGGAGGATATCCGGGGCCAGGTCTGGCTGTTTACCGTGGCGGCTATGCTGCTGGAAGGGTTGTAAATGTCCAGCCGTTCCAGATTATACTGCCAGTAGCCCCGGGTGTAATCCAGCCAGGGAATGGGCCTGCCCAGCCGCAGCCCGCCGCCGATCCTCTCCTCGTCGTAAGTGGTGTAGGAATAGGTGGTGCGGTAAAGGTCGATCCCGGCCGAGGTGGGGGTGTCGAACAGCCAGGGCTCGGTGAAGCCCAGGTCCAGGTTGAACTTCTTGGAACTGAATTCGGTCTTAAAGTTTATCTCCTGCCCCCGCCCGAACAGGTTGGGCATCCCGATCTGGACGAATCCGGCCAGCCCGTCGGTGGCGCCGTAGGTGGTGCCCACCTGGAACTGCCCCACCTGCTTTTCCTTGACGGTGAAGATCAGGTCTATGTCGCCGCTGGTGTCGGCCGGCTGGGAGCCGATCTGGACGTCCTCAAAATATCCCAGGGAGAAAACCTCGCGCTGGCTGCGGATCACCAGGGAACGGCGGAACAGGTCCCCGGGCAGCACCTTCAGCTGGCGGCGGATGACCTTATCCCTGGTCTTGGTGTTGCCGGCGATGATCACCTGCCGGATGTGGGCCGGGTTGTTCTCCAGGATGCTGTATTTCATGTCGGCCATGGAGTCGTGCAGGCTGGGCTCCGGGATCACCCGGCAGTAGATGAAGCCCTCCTCGGTGTAGATGGTGTAAAGGTTCTCCAGCGTCTTGTCGGCGTGGTCGGCGCTGAAGACCTGGCCCGGCTTAAGGACCAGGGCTTTGTTCAGCTTGGGGGTGGTTATTTTTTCGTTGCCCTCAAAGATCAACTGCCCCACCCGGTACTTGGTCCCCTCCGTCAGGTTGATGTAGGTGGTCACCCGGTCCCGGTCGTCATTGTAGCTGACGCTGTCCAGTACGGCCTTGGCCTCTATGAACCCGTAGTTCTGGCAGTAGCGTTCCACCCGGGCCAGGTCATCGGTCAGAGTGTCCTGGCTGTAGGCCCCCTTGCGGTACCAGGGAACCGCCTTCCACAACATGGTCCAGCCGCGCTGCTTGGTGGTCATGGCCTGGATGATGTCCCGGCTTTTAAGGCTGGGGTTCCCGGTAAAGACTATCTTTTTGACCCGGACCTTGCGGCCCTCGTCTATCACATAGCGCAGGGAGTATTTGCTGCCGGATTCGATCAGGGTGTCCCGCACTGTCGCGTCGGAGTAACCCTTTTCCAGGTACATATTGCGGATCAGGGCGGCGTTCTGGCTGATGATCTTCTTGTCCAGCATGGAACCGGGCCGGACCGTCAGGGTGTCCTCCAGGTCCTGGGTGCTGATCTTTTCGTTGCCCAAAAATTCCACCCGCTCCACCAGCGGTTTTTCCGCCACCACAAAGACCAGGTCGCTGCCCATCCCGGTGCTGTCGGTGCGAAGCTGGACGTCCTTGAAATATCCCAGGGCGTAAACTTTGCGCAGGGCCGAGGAAAGGCCGTCGGTGTCCACGCTGTCACCTACGGTCAGCTGGGAGGCGTTGATGATGGAGGCCTGGTCAACATTCTGGTTGCCCTCCACCTTAAGGCCGGTCACGGTCAGGGCCAGGGAAAGGGAACCTGTAAAGGCCGATAATAACAGGATCAAACAGGCTGTCCGGAGTAATTTTTGGTTCATAGATCATCCTGATAAGTTTGTTTTCCCGGAGGGGAAAAGATCCCGTCCGGATTGAAGGCAGAGCATTATTTAGTTCTACCTGAATTGCCCACTAAATGCACGAAATACGCTAACAAGTCTTGAACAAAGACTCTCAGCACATTTAATAACACTCTTTTTTTATCAATTACTTTTTCGTTTTTTTAGTGGGTTAAAGTATCTTGTTCCGTAGTAACTAATTATAACATCCGCCCTATTAATAGTCAATGCGAAAAAAGGCCCATTTAGAAGAGGAAAACGTGCTTCATATACAATACGCAAAGCCGGGACAAAATGTTCCGTTATTGTCTGCCGCCGTTCAGTTTCAATGCCATACGGGAACAAAGAAAAGGCCTTGGTGTCCCAAAGCCCTTTTGACAGCAGTATTGGCAATATACATTAGACCCGGTAAACAGGGCAATGGTTTAAACCGGAGATTAATAAAACCATATGGGGTTATAAAAAGACAAGGCCGGAACAAAATGTTCCGGCCTGATCTAGTTTTTTAGTTGGTGGGATAATTTATCACGCCTTTTTCTTCCCGCTGACCGCCCGGCCTTTGGCCGGTTTAAAGTGAATGATCCCGGCCTTTGCCTCCACCTCCACCGCATCCCCCGGCTTGACCGAGCCCTTCAGTATCTCCTCCGACAGCGGGTCCTCCACCAGCCGCTGAATGGTTCGCTTGACCGGACGGGCCCCGGAGGAGGGATCGAACCCCTTCTCCGCCAAAAGCTGCTTGGCCTCGGGGCTCAGCTTGATCCTGATGTCCTTTTCGGCCAGCCGGGCGGAAAGCTGCCCGGCCAGGATCTCCACGATCTGCTCCATCTCCGGCTCGCCCAGGGAATGGAACACCACCGTCTCGTCCACCCGGTTCAGGAATTCGGGGTTGAAGGTCTTCTTCAGTTCGGCCAGCACCTTGTCCTTCATCAGATCGAACGACTGCTGGTCGTCCGACGACTGGAATCCCAGGCTGACGCCTTTCTTGATCTCCCGGGCTCCCAGGTTGGAGGTCATGATCACCACCGTGTTCTTGAAGCTGACCTTGCGGCCGTAGGAATCGGTCAGCAGGCCGTCCTCCAGCACCTGCAACAGGACGTTGAAGACGTCGGGGTGGGCCTTCTCGATCTCGTCCAGCAGCACCACCGAATAGGGCCGGCGCCGCACCTTCTCGGTCAGCTGTCCGCCCTCCTCGTAGCCTACATAGCCCGGAGGGGCACCCATCATCCGGGAGACCGCGTGTTTTTCCATGTATTCCGACATGTCCACCCGGATCAGGGCGTTCTCATCCTCGAACAGAAAGGCGGCCAGGGTCCTGGCCAGTTCGGTCTTGCCCACCCCAGTGGGCCCCAGGAAGATGAAGGAGCCCATGGGCCGCTTGGGATCCTTGATCCCGGCCCGGGTGCGGCGCACCGCCCGGGAGATGGCCGAGATGGCCTGGTCCTGGCCCACCACACGCTTGCTTAGTTCCTGTTCCATCTTCAGCAGCCGGGCCGACTCCTTCTCCTCCAGCTTGACGATGGGGATGCCGGTCCAGCGGGCCACCACATAGGCGATGTCCTCCTCGCCGATCACCACCCTTATCTGCTCCCGGCTCTTCTTCCAGGCGGCCTTCAGCCGCTCTATCTCCTGTTTCTTGTTGCGCTCGGCGTCCCGCCAGCTGGCCGCGCCCTCGTAGTCCTGCTTTTTGACCGCCGCTATCTTGGACAGGACTATCTGCTCCAGCTCGCCGTCCAGGGCCTTGATCTCCAGCGGCGGCTCGCTGGCCCCCAGCCGGGCCCGGGAGCCCGCCTCATCTATCACGTCTATGGCCTTGTCCGGCAAAAAGCGGTCGCTGATGTAGCGGTCGGAGAGCCGGACCGCCGACTCAATGGCCTCTCCGGAATATTTTATCTTGTGGTGCTCCTCGTACTTTGACTGCAGGCCTTTCAGTATCCTGATGGTCTCCTCCACCCCCGGCGGCTCCACCACTATGCTCTGGAACCTGCGCTCCAGGGCCGCGTCCTTCTCTATGTGCTTGCGGTACTCGTCCATGGTGGTGGCCCCCACGCACTGGATCTCGCCTCGGGCCAGGGCCGGCTTCAGCATGTTGGAGGCATCCAGGGCCCCCTCGGCCCCGCCGGCGCCGACGATGGTGTGGAGCTCGTCCAGAAAGAGGATGGCATCGCTGGCTGTCTTCAGCTCGTTCATCACCGCCTTCAGGCGCTCCTCGAACTGCCCCCGGTACTTGGTGCCGGCCACCACCGCCGCCAGGTCCAGGGCCAGCACCCGCTTGCCGGAGATCTGCTCCGGCACCTGTCCGGCTATTATCTGCTGGGCCAGGCCCTCCACTATGGCGGTCTTGCCCACCCCGGCCTCGCCGATCAGCACCGGATTGTTCTTCTTGCGCCGGGAAAGGATCTGGATCACCCGCTCTATCTCCCGGGCCCGCCCGATCACCGGGTCCAGCTTGCCATCACGGGCCAGCTGGGACAGGTCGCGGCAGAAATAATCCAGGGCCGGGGTCTTGCTCTGGGAGTCGGCCACCGGCTTGGGCAGGCCGCCCGGCTCCACCGCCAGCAGGCGCAGCATCTCGGCCCGCACCCGCTCGGTGTCGGCGCCGAAGGACAACAGCGCCCGTCCGGCCACGCCGTCGGGCTCGTCCAAAAGGCCCAGCAGCAGATGCTCGGTACCCACGTAGCTGTGCTGCAGGGAGCGGGCCTCGTCCACCCCGTATTCCATGGCGTTCTTGGCCGCCTGGTTGAAAGGCATGTCGCCCAGGGCCATAGTTCCCCCGGCCAGCGGGGCCATCTCCTCCACCCGGCGCTTGACCTGTTCCAGGTTCAGCCCCAGGTTGGTCAGCACGGTGGCCGCCACGCCCTGGCCCTCGCGGATCATGGCCAGCAGGATGTGCTCGGTGCCCACGTAATCGTGCTGCAGCCGCCGGGCCTCCTCCCGGGCCATGAACAGGACCTTCTTGGCCCTCTCGGTAAAGCGGTTTTCTTTCATAACATCCAAGTATTAAAGTGTAGTAAATATGTAAAGTATCATTTTTAGCCCAGTCCTTTAGGGCTGGGCTAAAAATGGAATCCTACACAAACATCGCCCGGACCCGGTCCGCCCGTTCGATATCCTCCTGGGTGGCATCCAGCGTCCGGTCGCAGGCGAACTGCAGGTGGGCCGGCTGCATGGCTATCAGCATCCGGTTGAGTTCCGGAAGCTTCGGGGAATCAAACAGCCCCAGGCTTAAGCCCAGCCGGACCGCCGACCATAAGCTTAAAAACTCATCAAGTGAAAGCAGCCTGGCCTGGCTTAGTACCGCCCTGGCCCTAAAGACCCTGTCTTCCAACTCGGGGCGGGACCTGCTCCACAGATCATCCCGCTGCTTGTTCTCTTCGCTCTGCAATGATCTGGCCGCCTGCTCCACCTCTTCCACTATCTCCAGCTCGCTTTTGCCCAGGGAGGTCCGGTTGGAGAACTGGAACAGGTTGGCCTTGACCCGGCTGCCCTCGCCATAGGCTCCCCGGGCCACGATCCCTTTTTGGGAAAGCTGTTCGATCAAGGCCTCCCTCTGGTCGCTCAAGGCCAGCGCCGGCAGATGCATCAGCACCGAGGCCCTTAGACCGGTGCCCAGGTTTGAGGGGCAGGCCGTCAGGAATCCGTGGTCGGAGGTAAAGGCCACTTCCATCCGCTCCTGCAGCTGATCGTCCACCTGGTCGGCTACCCTGAAAGCCTCCAGCAGGTCCAGCCCCGGAAATATGGTCTGGAGCCTTAAATGATCCTCTTCGTTGATCATCAGGCTGACATTCTGTTCCGGGGAGATCAACACCCCGGATTGAAGCTGCTCCCCCGGGCCGGAGCCGGCCATTCGCCGCTCCTCCAGGGCTCTCCTGCCCAGCTTGGTGATCCCGTCCAGGGAGAAGAATGCCGCCCCCTTGAGGTAATTGACCTGAAGGGCCTGCTCCTTGCTGAAATCCAGGATCTCCCGCCGCTCGGCCTCGCGGCAGCGGCCCGGGAAATTGTAGTTCTGGAGGTTGCGGGCCAGCCTGACCCGGCTGGACAGGATGGTCTCCGCCTCCTTCCCGGAGGCATTTGTCCATCCGGCCGGCTGCTGCAGAAGGCCTATGATCCCTGCGTCATCTGGGTTCATATTATTTGACTGTCCTATTTACTGGAATAGACAGGATTAACATGATTTCACGAAGTTAATATTAAAAAGTATTATGACACATTGTCATAATTACTATTCCCAATTTATGATTTATTTATAAAGTTTTTGTGTCTTCTGTGCCACTTCGGCACAGCTCAGCGCATGCTTTTGTGGCAAAAATAATTACCTATTTCACCTGCTCCGATTCCAGCACCTTCAACCGGTCACGCAGTGTGGCGGCCAGTTCAAACTGCTCTTTTTCCACCGCGGAGATGAGTTGGCGTTTCAGAATGACCGCCTGGTCCCCGGCCACCGGCAGTTGTACCGCTGCCTTTTTAGCGGTCTTGCCCAGATGCCGGTCGCTGTGCTGGATGCGCATAACCAGCGGTTCCAGTTTCTCTGAAAAATCCCGGTAACAGCCGGGGCATCCCAGCCTGCCGGTCTTCTGGAACTGGGACCAGCTGAGACCGCAGCGGCTGCAGCTGATATCGGACTGGGCCGGGCTGGAATCGGTCAGTTCCATCATCAGCTGGGTAAGCAGGTCGCTTAGGCCGGAGATGGCGGACTCCATGGGGCTCAGCAGGCCCTGGCTCAGGGCGCATTCCTCGCACAGCATCCTGTGGCGGGCCTGTCCGGCCTTGATCTCGGTGTAGCTTAATGTGGCCTGTTTTTTATGGCAGGATTGGCAAAGCATAACTGGAACCTTGTAATTTCTAATGTCTAAATCCTAAGCTCTAAACAAATTAAAATTTCCAAATCCAAAGACCCCGAAACTGTTTAGAGATTAGTATTTCGTTAATTGTTATTTGTCCCGCAACAGCGGGATCCCGCCAAAGGCGGTGATTTAGGATTTAGGGTTTGGGATTTAGTATTTCCCCCTGCTGGGCGACATGATAAATATATACATTAAAAGGACTTTTGTCAACCCTTGAACAAAATGTACTATTTTGCAGTTACTATTTGGCTACGGTGTTTTTTCATCATAATATATTTCCCCCTCTGGCCATTCGCTCCAACTAAAATA
>JAURWH010000204.1 GCA_030655055.1 bacterium | reverse complement strand
TTTTATTTTTCCGAACATTTGATTATTGTGTTAGTTTGTAGGATTTCTGGCCACCAAAACACTAAGGCACAAAGATTTTATTCTGACAGGATTAACATGATTAAAAAAATTACATACCTTTTGTGTCTTCGTGGCTTGGTGGCAAAAGAGTTACGCTAATTTAACTATTCTTTCAGCTATTTCCCGGGCGGCCCCAGGTCTGGCCAGAATTTTCGCAGCTTCGGACATTGCCTTATTTTTTTTGCCGTCGAAAAGGATCTCAGTTATTTTCTGGGATAAGATCTGTCCGGTCAGTTCCCGGTCCAGTACCATCTCCGCGGCTCCGGATTTTTCCAGACTGCGGGCGTTGTATTCCTGATGGTTGCTGGCGGCGTAGGGAAAGGGGATCAGGATCGAGGGCAGGCCGCAGGCCAGAGTTTCCGAGACCCCGGCCCCGGACCGGCTGATGACCAGGTCGGCGGCCGCCATGGCAGAAGGCATCTTGTCTATGTAAGCCAGAACTTTTACCGAAGCTGTTGAGCTTTGACACTTCTCCGTAATCAGGCTAAGATCTTTTTGGCCGGTTTGAAAGATAATCTGAATGTCTTTCAGGTGTCCTGCCTGGTCCAGGTGAGCCAGGGAATCCAGCACCGCCAGGTTGATGCTGTGGGCTCCCTGGCTGCCCCCGAAGACCAGGATGGTCTTTTTGCCCGGTTCCAAGCCGAATTCTTTTATCCCCTGTTCTTTTGAAATTTCCCCAATTTCGGGGCGGATGGGGTTGCCGGTAAAAATTACTTTCGCATTTTTATCCAGGTACTGAGAGCATTCGGGGAAGCCGCCGTAAATCTCGCCGGCAAAACGGGACAGGAATCTCACGGCTTTGCTGGGCATCACATCCAGCGCCAGCAGGGACAACGGTATCCTGAGCATCCAGGCGGCCAGCACCGGCGGGGCCGAGACATATCCCCCGGTTCCCAGGACCGCATCCGGCCTTTCGGTGATCATGTAAAAGAGCGACTGCAGGGTGGCGATAATAAAACTGAAGGGAAAATGCATCTTCTGCCAATGGGATTTTCCCA
>JAURWH010000203.1 GCA_030655055.1 bacterium | reverse complement strand
ATGCAAATGTACATTCAGTTCACCTCCTTTTCTTTTATATTTAACTCGTTGGTTATTCTTTGGGCTTCTTCGTTAAGTCCGGGGATGCCAATGTTCAAAGACATCATTTTATCCAAGTACTTCCTTGATTGGGCGATATCGTTCATTTCGTTGTAAACATCGCCGATGTTTAATAATGAAACCGCCTGCATGTATTTTGAGCCTTGTTTTAATGACATATCATAGCATTTAGTAAATGCTGTATTGGCGTCTTCATATTTATGGCTTTTGAAGCAAGCCAGCCCAGCGTAACAACAACTATTCAATAAGTTAACATTATCACCAATTTTAGTGGCAATGTCTTCAGAAGTCTTTAAATGTTTTAATGCCGTTTCATAATCCCCCATATCAAGGTACAAAGAACCTAATACGCTATATGTATGTCCTATACTTTTAATATCCGACAAACTTTCGTAATATGTTACCAACTCTTCTAATATATTTATTGCTTCTTTCTCTTTTCCGATGGCATGATAACAACCAGCCACATTCCCCAGGCACTTGCACTCGTTCTTCCTATCCCCGTTCTTTTTGCAGATCTCCAAACCGGAGGCGTAGTATTCATAGGCCTTATCGTTCTTTTCCAGGTACTGCATCAGCTTGCCCAGGCCGTTGTAGCACTCCACCTGGCCGGAGAGGTCCCGGTGGGCCAGGTATTTCTCCAGGGCCCGGTTGTAATGGGCCTCGGCCTGGGCGAACTCGCCCTTGACCAGGCTTACCAGCCCCTGACAGCTGATGGCCTCGGCCTGTCTTACCTGGTCGCCCTGGAGGGCGGCGGCGGCGTGCATCCGCACAAAGTCGCCCAGGGCCTTGTCGTAACTGCCTATCAGACGGTAAACCTCCCCCCGTTTGCGGTACAGCTGGAACAGGGAGGTTAGGGGTTCGTTTAGTTTATGCCGGCGGGGATGGGGCATACCGTTTAGTGTTTACCGTTTGGGGTTTACTGTTTACGTGCCCTGAGCGGGGCCTGCGGTGAGCAATGTCGAACCGTCGAAGGGCTGTTTGCTGTTTACGTGCCCTGAGCCGCCGGGCTGAGCCATGTCGAAACCCTGTCGAAGGGCTGTTCAGCGTTTACCATTGACTGTTTAGTGTCAGTTTTTAAATTTAAAAACCCCGTCATTGCTGACGGGGCGTTGATATCTTGCTGGTGCAAGTTCAGCAGGCACTCGTGATCGTCAATCCCACCAGCCAGACTTGACGAATAGACTGCCTACTATAATGTAATGCAATTATACTTATATCAAACCGCCCTGTCAAGGGAAATATTAAATATTTTTCAAACAATTTATGGGCTGGTATCTCTCCATTCGTTTAAGCAAGCTGTTGTATTTGAAGACCGGAAATGCCGTCTTGAACTTGTAGGGGCCGACGGTATCCTTGTAATATTTCTTGGCAATAACGACCCAGTAACATTTATTGTTTTGATCGTCATACTGGGGCAGTTCGTATTTGCTGATATACATCAATTCCCGATCGTCCTTATCCCGGCGGAAATAGATATTCGTTGTTTTTTTGACGGTATGCCTTATCCACGGCAGCCTTTTCCCGCGTGACGGTATATAAAACTCCGATTTCAACTCATGCCGTCCGTTTTCCTTATTCTTATACATGAATTTAACGCCATCATCAAGGCTGATGCTGATCTTGTTCCCAAAACGGTCTTCTATGGGGCCTTCAACGAAATTCTCGAAAAACTTCAAGGCATCGCCTTCGTTATAATTGGGACCGAAGCATTGCACCAGTTCGTGGTCCGGCGGGAATAAATTGTCATTTACATGATGATAGTCAATTAATTTCACCAGCCTGGTTATTTCATTTCTTTTGAGGGTAACTTTAACAACCCGGCCCTTTAATCCCTCTGTTTTCCGGACCAAGGCGTAATAGGATATTTTGATCACATCATAAAATATATGCGCGATAGTTTGTAAATTGCTAAAATCATGTACTTTGGCGATTTCCCGCAATTTATGCAATATTTCTTCTTGAGAGTTAAAGTTATTGGGCAACATATCTATTCAAAGTAAATGAATAATTATATTGTTTTGCATTTTATCTCTTTAGGCTCCTGGTTCTACCTCCTACCGGGAGGGGGATATGCCTGCACTGAGCTTGCCGAAGTGGGGGCGGTCATATGCTGGCGGCTTCTTTCAATGTCTCCAGTACCCAGTCGCTTTTATCAACCACCTCTTGGTTGGTGAACCGGATGACCCTGATCCCGTACAGGTTGACCTCTCCCCGCCTGACGGCTTCCCTCTCCACTGTGGAGAGGGAGTGAGGGTGAGGTTGTACGCAGTTTGTCGTAGTCCTTCTGCTGTTCGTGGATGCCTCCGTCGATCTCCACTACCAGGTTGGCATGTTTATAGCTCGTTGTTTTTGACCTAACCCTAATCCCTTCCCCACAAGGGAAGGGACTTCTCACCACCCCTTCCCTCTGGGGAAGGGGCAGGGGTTAGGTCCGAAGCTTTTGGGGTCCCTCAGTACATCCCCCCCGCCCGGCTGACCCCCAACACCCTGGTCAGGGTGGAAATGGCCCGCTCGGACAGCAGGTACAGCGGGGTGGACACGTCCACCGTCAGGGCGGTGTAGAACGACCGGTCGGTGGAGACGCCCAGCTGGAAGGTGCCGATGTCCCCGATGTCGTACCCGGCGAAGATCGAGGCCCGCTCGTTGTACCATTCCAGGTATGAATTTGGGCCGTGGGAATATATGGGCAGGCTGACCCCCATGGAGATCCGTTTCCACCAGAAGTGCTTTTGGTACTCGTTGACCGCGTCTTCGATCTCCTGCGCCCGCTTAAGCATGTCTTCGCGGTAGCCGTACTGGCGGCCCGCCAGCAGGTTCTTTACCAGGTGGGCCTTGTTGATCAGATACTGGGGCTGGGGCATTTTGGGGTTGGTTAAATTGACCTTGAACGACATGAATATGTACGACGAGTCGCGGTAGGGCTTTTCGGCCGAGAACTTGTGCAGCAAACCCGGCCCCAGCTGGAGTTCAAACCGGATCCGGTCGCCAAAGTGGTCCTCCAGGTCCTTAAAGGAGCCGATGATGTTGTTCTGGTAGTTGTAGTCGTTGTAGCGGTCTATGATGCTGGCGCTGGAGCTGTCGTTTAGGCTGATGGTATTGGTTATGCCCCCGGAGGGATAGTAGTACATGTATTTGACGCCGGTGGAGGTTTGGGCCTGGGCGGGCAGGCTGTAGGCCAGGAGGGTGAAAAGCAGGGCCGGAAGGATGAGGGTTCTTTTCATGGTCTCCCCTTTTTGAATGTAAGTTTTTGACATTTTACTACCTTATAGAATTCACAGCCATTTCGCGATATTTTTTAACAGCAGCAGAGATTGATACATCCTCAGATGCATATATAACATCATATACTGTATTCAGAAAACTAACCAGTTCATCCTTTTTGGGTACCACCTTATTGTTTGAATAATACATCAAATGGAGCTTTACCCCTGGTTCATTGCTTCTCATTGGCGGTTGCCAGTAATCCACCGGCAGTTTCCCGGCGCCCAATTTCTCGAAATATTCTATACGCTTTTGCCTTACTTCTTTATCATTCTCGTTTTCTGCCAAGTCTTCGGTTTCAACTTCAAATAGAACACCTCTGCATGACTTCTTCCCAGCTTTTACGGCATCCTTGTCCAGTGCTTCCTTGGCTGATCCTATAAGCGAACGCCCTATATGTCTTCCTCTGTACTTTTCGTTTACTACTACATAGCCCACAAAACCAAGATTCTCGACAGGTAAATACGTTAAGGTGATAAAACCAACCGGTACCCCCTTAACACTAGCCGCCAGGAAATGAAATCCTCCGACTGAGCCTTTTATATTTGAGTCATTGATTGACTGGCGGATGTTCTTTGAATCTTCGCGGACCAATGGAGGGAAAGAACGGTCATATAGTTCAAACAATGGTTTTAAAAACCTGTCTGAACCAGATTTGATCTCTACGATGTCGGCAGGTATTTCATAGTCAAGTGCTTTGGCATATTTTACGATATCTGCAAATTGGTATTTTTCAACATTCAGGTAACTCCATATTACTTCATTCTCAGTTATCAATCTTAAATAGTACCCGAATATGCGGTCTATTTCCTTTTTGGTAAAAGGCCCTTTTTCGCACAAGTTAACAACTAATAGAAAAAACTCCAGGTAGTCGTTGAATTTGCCCATCAAAGGGATATTTACATATTTGGCTTCGTCTTCCTTGTCAACTTTATCATTGTCGGGATTTTCAGTATCGTATTTTATGGATTTGAATAGTTCGTCATCCCATCTGTCAATCTTATACCTTATATCATGGAAATCGCGATTTTCTATGAACTTGGCATGCATTTGAATAAGGATATCAATTTTTTCAGTGTATTTATCCTTTAAATACGTGGCAACCACAGTCCACACGGTAATCGTTCCAACGATAAGCGTAGCCAGTTTTATTATGTTTCCGTAAGTTACGATATTGCCCATAATACTTATAGTTAGAAGTTATTTTGTATTGTTCATTATAAAATATAACGGTTGTTTCATACGCCCTGTGTGTTCATGTCTTTATTAGTTTAAAACTAACCTGGTACCTGTAAAACGCTATACTTGGCACCAACGACAGCGCCCGCCTTATCCGCTGGTCGTCTTCTAAGGCTATGATTATTCCCTGCACCGTCTGCCCTTTTTCCACCAGTTCCTCCTGCACATAGCCCATGTATCTAAGGGTCTGGCCTACCACGTTATCGCTGGCCCGGCCTTTTTTCAGTTCCACCACCAGCAAACGTTTTTTATCCTTGCTGATGGCCAGGATGTCAATCCGGCCGGTATCGGTTGCGTATTGTTGGCCGATCCGTTCGCCGTTGTCCTCGTAGATGTCATATTCCTTGCCCAGTTCGGTATTGGCCCAGTTCTCCACCAGGAATTCTTCCAAATGCTGTTCTAAGGCAAAGGACGAGGGGTTTTCCACCGTTTCATCGGTGGAGATAAGTTTTGGGGCCTGGATGCCTCCGATCAGTTTTTCCAATTCCTCGCTGTACCCTGATATGTTACTGACAGTACCAATGGCCCCGGTGGAGTTTTGCAGGGCTTCGCTCATATTGGACCGGTCTACAGTTACAGGCTGCCAGACCACCGCACGGCGGTGTTGAAGTATGCCCTCCGGCTGGTAATAGTAATCTCCGCTTACCTCCCCTACGCGATAGGTGCCGCTGCCGTCCGGGCAAAGGACGACATCGCCTTTTTTAATGCCTTTGCTGACGGTCCAAAGCATGCCGCAGGCCAGGCCGGCCGCTACTCTGGTTTTGTTGGGTTGCCCGGCCAGGTATATGGGTATGAATTTCTTGTTAAAGGCCCGCCATTCTTCAGGCAGGTCGCTGGCCAGGTCCTGTTTGATGTCGAAGTCTGCCCCGATGAAATTGCCGGAGAAGCATTCCGGGGCATAGATACTGCCTTTGCCCAGCATTATACGATAGTATTTTTTCATATAAATCTTTATTTTGTTACAAATAACAATTTCAACCCTCAACCACCTTGATCTCCGCCTCGCTCAGCCCATACAGCCTGTACACCAACTCGTCAATCTCCTTGTCTATTACGGCAATGTCCGCAGAGTGGCGTTGCCGCAGTTCCGGGGTTTTGTTTAGCTTGAGCATTTCTTTGACGAGTTTGACAAGCTGGTCATGTAGTGTTTTACCGTTTCTGTTTTTGAAATCTATTTTAGGCAATGGCAAATTAACCAAATCTTTTATAAGGACTTTGGGAAAGGTGGTTTTGAAAGCATTGGCAGATGTATTCAAATTATAAAAGGAAATCAGTTTTGAATTAATAAGGCCCAGCAAATAGTGAATTGAGAAGTCTTTGGTTTTCAATTTGATGCCGTCAACTGAATTGGAGAACACATATTCGTCATTGACCAATGTTGCTTGTATAACGCCCGCCGAAGAAACTTCTCTGATCAATAATCTTTCACCATCAAACCACTCTGGGGATCTCGGTTCAGCCAGCCACATACCATAATCCACATATTCACCAACCCAATTAAGAGAATATCGATTTATCTCGCTACCACCCAACAAGGGCTTATGCGTTGATTTTGTTTTTTCTGATTTATGAAATATTCTACTTGTTGATTCGCTACCTGTTTGTTTTGGTTTCCCTTTTCCCTTTTGATAGATTTTAACGCCCCAGATGGCATCGGCATACATAGACAACTGGTCTTTATCAGCTTTAATCTTGCTAATTAACTTAAGTTTACCAGGTTCAACATATACAGGGAATATAAAATCATTTTCAGCGGTTATAGCATTGTTTGGTAAAATATATTTTATATTCTCTTTATCAAGGCGCTCTACCTGTATGTTTTTATTGATTTTATCGCCTTTCACTAAAACAATTACCATCGTTTCTACGGTTGCATCTTCAAAGGTATTGTGAGGTGTTATAACCATTTTTTGAGGCAATGCTTTTGCAATCAACAATTCTCTTAAATATCTATCATATTGTGAAGCAACCCACGCAGAAGGGATAATAAAACTACCGTAGCAGCCGGTCTTTAATAAACCAATGCTTTTTTCGAGAAACAATGTATAGGTATTAATTTGATATGTGCCCGTCTTATATTTATCACGACAAAAAGATATTGTTGAGCTGTCCATGTCAGCACCATACGGCGGATTCCCTATCACTGCGTCAAAACCTCCCTGCTTGAACACCTCCGGGAACGCTACCTGGTAATTCAAAGGTTTGACCTCATCCAAATTACTGAAATACCCCTTTAAATTATCCCCCAGCTTCCGGTTCAGCCTTCTCTCTTCTACCTCAATCTCTTTTATCAGCCTGGCCTTCTCCTCGTCCTCCACTTCCTTGTAAAACGCATTATGCAGTTTTAACAACGGGTTGATGTTTACGGTATCGTCCAAGCCCGGAAAAGTCGGCGCGGTCTGTTTCTCCGCCAATTGCTCAATGGTCTGCCCGGAGATCAGCGAATTGCCTACCCTTATATTCAGGTTCAAATTGGGCAGCAGCTTCCGGCCCTTCAATTCATGGAAATTAAAACCCTCCAGGGCCTTCAGCATCAAATTTAACTTGGTTATCTCCACCGCCCGGTCGTCTAAATCCACCCCGTAAAGGTTGTGCTGTAATATCAGCCGTTTGATCTTCAGGTCCTTCCCGGTCTCCAACTGGCCCTTATTCCTCTCTATCTTCAGCTTTTCATAAGCCTCATACATCACGTCAAAGGCCTTTATCAGGAACGAGCCCGAGCCGCAGGCCGGGTCCAATATCTTTATCTGCTTAAGGTCGTCCTCGGTCTTGGCCTTCTTCACCAATTCGCCCACCGTGTTCTTGACGATGTAATCCACTATGTATTCCGGGGTGTAGTAAATGCCCTGGCTTTTGCGCTTGGCCTGTTCCTTGTGCTCCTGCACCTTAAGGCCGGACTTCTTGGTGACTCTCAGCATTTCGCCCAGGTAGTTCTCGTATACCTCGCCGATGATGTGAACCGAGACGTTCTTAAAGTCTATCTCATTCAGCTCTTCTATGATCGGCACCAGCACCTTGTCGTCAATGTCAAAATGGTCAATGGCCATCGGGGCGAACAGCTCGGTGTTGAACTGCTCGTCCATTTCCTTGAACCACTTTTTAAGCTCGTGGTACTTGTCGTCCCGGGAATTAAGGATGGCCCGGTGGACATCCTGCCCGATTATGTCCTTGTCGTGGCAGACCTCTATAAAAATCATCCGGTCAAGAATCTTCTGGGTGAACAGGTCTATCTGGTCCTTGTCGTATTTCTCCCAGTAACTCTTGTGCAATTCCCGCCGCAGGCTGTCCCTCCAGCCTTTAAGTTTTGCAAAGAACTTGGCTTTGATGTCCTCAACCTGCTTCTCTACGGGGTAGTACAACGGATCGTCATCCACCCTGCCTTTGGCCTGGCATAGCGGCGTCCGCTGGAATTTCATAAGAAAAGCCAACCCCTCATCGGACAGAATGTCCACGTATGAATTGGGGTTGGCTCCGGGCCATAACAGGTCTATAAAGGCGTATTTCTTGTTCTGGTAAAGACGTTCCTGCACATCGTTGTATAACCGCCATTCTACAAAGTTGGTGAGTATGCCCCAGTTTATGCCCTGTTTCCTGCAATAACCGTAAAGCTGTTCCTGAAAGGTCTGATTGCGGTAGCAACCGTCCAGCTTGTCGGCCTTTTTGGCATCTTTGCATTCCACCACCAGTACCGGGTGTTTTTTGCTATCATGCAGAAGGATGTCGGAGAACGTGCCGGTGTTGGCCCCGATGTTCGTGCCCAAAGACCAATCGCTGCTTTTCCAGCCCAAGGCTTCCAATACCTTCAGGACATAATCACTCTGCACCTGCATCTCGGCCATGCGGTGAATGTTGTTGGCTTTGGCCTGGGCGGCCAGGGCTTGGAGGGCGGTTTTGAGTTGAGACATAAAAATGTGTCAAATGGCGGTTGGCGGGGCTTTGTGTTACGTTAAATATACCGCTTTGGGTGGGTGTAAGTCAAATGAAATGTGCTATTTCCCTGCAATTTTCTTTAACTTCTCCATAACCCAATCATTTTTATCAATAACCTCTTCGTTGCTGAACCGGATGACTTTAATGCCGTACTGGTTAATTATTTTTGTGCGGAGTTTGTCGTAGTCCTTCTGCTGTTCGTGGATGCCTCCGTCCACTTCCACCACCAGGTTGAGTTCCTCGCAATAAAAGTCGGCTATAAAACCATGTATGATCTGCTGCCTTCTGAAATGCAGCCCCATGAACCGGTCAGTCTTGACCCCGTTCCAAAAGCACTTCTCTGCCAGTGTCATATGACTCCGCATCCACTTGGCCATTTTAAGCTTTTCGGCGGTTACCTTTTGTAAGCGTATAAGTCCGGTTGACATGTTTTTTAGCTCTTTGTTTTTGACCTAACCCTAATCCCTTCCCCACAAGGGAAGGGACTTTTACCACCCCTTCCCTATGGGGAAGGGGCAGGGGTTAGGTCCGTAGCTTGGTACTGTTAAAGCTTTAGGCTTACGCCCCGGCTTTCTTCTTCGCCCTGGTCTCACTCGCCTTCTTGGGGGCATTCCTCTGGGCCTTGGTCTTACTGCTCCTGGCCAGCACCCCTATCTTCTCCAGATACTCCCGCTTGCTCCTTAACGCCACCTTGGCTATCTTAACGAACATGGCCATCCATTCGTTCAGATCCTTTAAGGCCGCCTGCTGGTCCCGGGCCGCGTTCTGGGCCTCGCCCTTGGCCATCTCCTGCACCTGGTTCATCTTGTCCAGGGCAACTATCTTGGCCCGCTCCGAGGCCAGCTTGGTCTTGGTATAGCCGTAGTCCGCCAGTTCCCCGCTGGTCGTGGCCGAAGAGGTGGGGTACGGCTCCACCGCGTTGTCAAACAGGGTATAAGCCGCCGTCAGGAACCCGGCCGTGGTCTTGGGCACGGCGCCCTGCAGGCCAAGGGCCACCAGCCGGCTCTTGTCCTTTTGCCAGACGGCCCGGGCCACTTTGGCCAAAGCCTGGTAGGCGTCCAGGGCGTTCTTGGTGATCTTGTTCACCTCGGAGGTCTTGTACTGCTGTTCCCCGGAAAGCTTCTTGTGGAGGTTCATCGCCAGCCGGGCGGTGTCGTAGAGCTTTTGCCCCTGCTTGAGCTTGGTTGCGGTGTAGCCGTATTCAGTCAGCAGTTTAAGCACCGAGGCATCGGCCAGCGAGTTGGAGATAGCCACCTGGGCTATGTTTAGCTGTTCCGCCATGGATTGCTTGGATTTGCTGGACATACAACCTCCAAAAGTGTTAATTATTGGTTTTTTGGGCCTTTTTGACCCGTTTTTGCTGATATCCCTCTCCTAATGCCGGCGGCGCTTGGGACTGTCACGCTGAGATCGACCTTATGTTATGCATTTTGAAGCGTGACCAAGCCTCCTACCGCCTGAAAAATGGTCCCTACCGGGATAAAAGTGCTTCCTACCACGATGACAAGGCTTCCTACGGCGATGACGGGGCTTCCTACTGCGATGATAAGGCTTCCTACCAAGTGAAATGTGGTTCCTACCAGGATGACGAGGCTACCTACCACGAAGAAAGTGCTTCCTACCAGGTGGAATACCTTTCCTACCAAATGGAATGGGTTTCCTACCAAGAAGAGTAGGCCTCCTTCAGTCTTACATGTGCTTCCTACCAGGTGGAATGCCTTTCCTACCAAGATGACGAGGCTTCCTACCGTGAAGAATTAGCTTCCTACTGCGATGGAAGTAGTTCCTACCAGGATGACAAGGCTCCCTACCGTAAAGATTTAGCCTCCTACCGTGACGAAAGTGCTTCCTACCGGGATGAATATGTACCCTACACTAAGGAAAGTGTTACCTACCGTGATGATAATGATTCCTACCGTGATGAATGTACTTCCTACCACGATGACAAGGCTGCCTACCGGGTGGAATGGGCTTACTTCCACGATGCTATGGCATTCTTCCGGGTCGAATGCCTCTACTTCCGAATGATGTACCGTTACTTCAAGTTGGAATGGGGTCGTTTATTTCATTTCTGGCCTAACTTTATTTTATCTAAAATATAATCAACACCTGTCTTATTACGATTGTGTATACAATTTATAATTACATAAACAAACCAAATACCCGACAAGATAAAAGAAAAAAGGAATAGCGCTTTCCAAATATCTCCGTTTAATCCCAGTATACCTTTAAAATCAGTTGTAAATAATGTTGCTGCAATTGTAGCCAATATACCAAGTGGCGTTTTCCATTCATTTTGTGTTTTGCAAATGTTCATAATTTCCATTAAATATAATTTAATTTTATCCGTAGTAATATGTATGTACTCTTGATCAATGTTTGAAAAATGTTTCTCAACACCAACGGTAGGCAGCTTAAAAGATGATTTATGTGAAGTGACAAATTTGTTTTTCATTTTTTAGCTACCGCCTTTCCTATATAAAAAGTATAAATCACTGATTTATCGGCGCCACCTAATGAGTATACACGATAATTTAAAAATAGTTCTTTTCCGTCTAATTCACCAAGCCTTAACG
>JAURWH010000202.1 GCA_030655055.1 bacterium | reverse complement strand
AAGTGCTATCAGTATGACATTTATATTATGAATTATTTAAATCGTAAATCTCATAAAATAACAAACCTTGGTCATTATGCAATACAACCACATTTCTATAACCATGACAAGACGCTATTGTTTATGTATGCAGACAACTGGCCCGATCAGCCTTTAAAATATGAACTGTGGTCTGTCGATACTAATGGCACAAACTTACGAAAACTAAATATGCAATTTTAGCACGAATATAAATATCACTTATTTAGGAGAAAGTTATGGGAATGACAATGGTTCAAAAGATCCTGGCCAAGGCCACCGGCCAGGCATCCGTCAAGGTGAACGACGTGGTCGAGCCCAAGGTCAGCCTGGCCATGTCCCACGAGAACGGCGCGCTGGTGATCAACCAGTTCTCGGACATCTACCAGGGCACCGGGATCGAGGCCAAGGTGTGGGACCCGTCCCGCATCGCCATCATCTTTGACCACCGGGTGCCGGCCGAAAGCTCCAAGACCGCCGGAAACCAGAAGAAGATCCGCGAGTTCGTGGCCAAGCAGGGCATCACCAAATTCCACGACATCCGGGGCGACGAGGGCGGGATCTGTCACCAGATACTGCCCGAGAACGGCTACGTGCTGCCGGGTTTGGTCCTGGTGGGCACCGACAGCCACACCACGTCACACGGGGCGCTGGGAGCCTTCTCCTTTGGCATCGGGGCCACCGAAATGGCCGCGGTCTGGGCCCTGGGAAAGATCCTGAACGTGGAAGTGCCGGGGACCATCAAGGTGGTGGTCAACGGGGTGCTGCCGAAATACGTCGAGCCCAAGGACATAATCCTGAACCTGATCGGCAAGCTTACCGCCGAGGGAGCAAACTTCAAGGTGATCGAGTTCCACGGCGAGACCATAAAGAAGATGTCCACCTCCGGCCGGCTGGTGCTCTGCAACATGACGGTGGAGGCCGGGGCCACCGGCGGCATCGTCCCGCCTGACGCCGAGACCGTGCGCTATTTGAAGCAGGAAGCCGGGGTCAAGAACATCCCCGAATTGTTCGGGCCGGATGCCGATGCGGCCTACGAACAGGTGGTGGAGATCGACGCCTCCAAGCTGGAGCCCCAGATCGCCTTCCCCCACACCGTGGACAACGTCAAGCCGGTGGGCGCCGCCCGCGGCATCAAGATCCAGCAGATCGTGATCGGCTCCTGCACCAACGGCCGGCTGGACGACCTGGCCATCGCGGCTTCCATCCTCAAGGGCAAGAAAGTGGCCCGCAGCGTCCGGATGCTGGTGTTCCCTGCCTCCACCAGGATCTACCAGCAGGCCTTGAAGAAGGGCTATGTGGAGACCTTCATGCAGTCCGGCGCGGTGGTGATGAACTCCGGCTGCGGCCCCTGCCTGGGCGTGCACCAGGGCGCTTTGGCCGACGGCGACAAGGCTTTGGCCACCACCAACCGGAACTTCAAGGGACGGATGGGCAACCCCAACGCCGAGGTCTACCTCTGCTCGGCGGCCACCGCCGCGGCTTCGGCCATAACGGGAGAGATCACCGACCCCCGCACGGTAGTGAGCACCCTTCGACAAGCTCAGGGTGCGAAACCAAAAAAGTCTAAAGCTAAGAAAATAATTGCTGCCAAGAAGCCAGCCAAGAAGGCCGTGAAAATAGCCAAGAAAACTGCCCCTCGACAGGCTCGGGGTGTCACCAAGAAAGGGAGGAAATAACAATGGGTAAAGTAGTATTGAAATTGGGCGCCGATATCTCCACCGACATCATCTATCCCGGCCGCTTCATGGCCACGGTGCTGCCCACCGAGACCCCCCAGTTCGCCTTCGTGGACGACCTGGAGTTCAACAAAAAGCTCAAGGCCAAGCAGATCGAGCCCGGCAGTTTCATCGTGGCCGACAAGAATTTCGGCTGCGGCTCCTCGCGGGAACAGGCCGCCTCCTGCCTGGTGGGCTGGGGCCTGAAGGTGATCGCCAAGAACTTCTCCCGGATATTCCTCCAGAACTCCATCAACGTCGGGCTGTACATGGTGATCTGCCCCAACATCGAGGCCAGCGAGGGCGATGAGCTGGTGATCGAGAATAACAAGGTGGTCAACAAGACCACCGGCAAGAGCTTTGACATCGTTCCCCTGCCCAAAGCCCGCCAGGCCATCATCGATGCCGGAGGACTGATACCCTACACCAAGAAGATGATCATGGACGGAAAGAAATAGGATAGCTTTCCCACTAAAGGACACTAAAAGTCGCGAAAACACTTTGGTAATCTAAAAGAACAAAAAAGCCCCCTGCCGGACACTGAGCTTAGTCGAAGTGTGGCGGGGGGCTTTCTGATGGGCATTTTTAGTTCATCAGGACCGTATCATACCAAAGTCTGTATTCCTGTCCCCGGAATACTTTTGAGGAATCCCCGTTCAATTTGGAATGGTCATAATTGCGCGACGGTTTGGCCTGGGGACCTACATAACGCCGGTGCAGCACCTCCCGCCCTTCCGCAGTATAGATATTTTCGGCCGGGGTGCCGTCCTGCCACGACCAGAACACGGCCAGGCACTTGCCATATTTGACTTCTCCCACCGTCAGATCCACCGCCCGGGCCGAATAACCTTCGTTTTCTCCGGTTTTGAATATCTTGGGGAAGGCCTCCTCATCCTCCTTTAAAAACCTGACCCCGGGATATGCTCCATCGGCGCCTACGCTCATAAGCCAGCGAAATTCATTTTCGCCCTCTTCAAAATAATTCAGTTCGTTGGACTCCGGCGGTTCGCAGTTGGAATGCTCCACCAACACTTCATAACACTGCCGGCCCAGCATCTCCACCTTTCTGACCACCTTGGTTTGCACGGTTGATGTGGGAATGCCACCGGGATAGTCAAAAAAAGCACAGGTCTCCGATCGGCCTTCTTCCAGGATTGATCCGAAGTACAGGCCCGGCCCCTTGGTCTTAATTTCCAGAATTTCCCCCGGCAGGTCCCGGATCGTTATTTTGGGAGCGGCGGCCAATGCTTCCGCAGTTCTGCCTTTTCCGTTCATTTTGATCTCCTTTCTCATTTGCAACCGGCTGTCCCAAAGCCTGCGCTTGACTGTACCAATCGGGACATCCAGCCGTTGGGCTATTTGTGTTTGAGAAAACCGGTTCAGGTAAAATAGCCTGGTGGTCTCCCGCAGCGGTGCGGAAAGACCGGCCAGAGCCTGCAGCACCGGACCGATCCTGGCCGTCAGATCGCTTTCCCCATCATCCCCTTCCGAAACGGCCGTCTCAAGGGCTTCGGAATGTTCGAGGGTGACAAAACGGGGACCCCTGATCATCTGGTTGCGGGCCATGTTGGCGGCTATCTTTTGCACCCAGGCCCGGAAATTGTGAGGCGGCTTCAGCAGATACAGCTTTTGATAGGCTCTTAAAAACGCCTCCTGGGCTATATCGTCCGCTTCACCGGCCAGGCCGAAGGAATAAGACAGGTCCTTCTTGACCGCCCTTTGATGGCGTCTGACCAGTTCGGCAAAGGCTAAAACGTCTCCGTTCTGGGCCTCTAAGACCAACTCTTCGTCCCTGCTGTCTTTTATCAACCCGGTTTCTCCTTTAGTTACAAACATAAACACCCATAAAACATAAAGGTTCGGATATTTCAACAAATATTTTACTTGATCATGAAATTAGTTTAAAAGCCCCCCGCCGGACACTGAGCTTAGTCGAAGTGTGGCGGGGGGCTTTTAAATGTCATCCCTGGTTTTCTCTGTTTCATTTCCTGTTTTCCTGGATCCCTTGTGAAAGAGCTGCTACTATCTCATGCCCCCAGCTTCTTACCGAGATCCAATATCTCGCAGATCTCCGCTTTGGCCTTGTAATTGGACTGCATCTCATCATCCAGCTGGCCGCAGAACTTGCAGATCAGCTCGGACGCTTTTTGGGAGTGCCGGGCGGCTTCACTTCTTTCGCCCAGGAGCATCTCGGTCACCGCCAGCAGGTGGTAGGCCTCGAACGGCTTTTCCTCGTCGTCGGAGAAGCCGCCGCCCTGCAGCTGCCCCAGCAGGACCTGCCTGGCTTTTTGCAGCAGCTCAGTTTTGCTTCCGCCTTCGGCCTTCCCGGCCTGGGCCAGCAGCAGCCGGCTTTCCAGCAGCGGGTTGCCGTCCGATCCCTTGGCCCCGGTCTGCTTCATCGCTTCCTGGGCCTGGTTGAAAAGCTCCAGGGAACGGTCCAGATCCTTCAGCAGGCAGTAGGCATCGCTTAAGTTATACAGGGCGCTGGCTTCCAGGGTCCGGCTCTGCACCTCCCGGGCCACTTCCAGCGAGACCTGGAATTCCTCCACCGCTTTTTGCAGCCGGCCCTGGGCCTTGTACAGCCGTCCCATCCCGGAGTGGCCGTAAGCGTCGCCCAAGCGGTTGGCGATCCGGGCGTTGATGTCCAGATACCGCTCAAAGTATTTTTGGGCCTTCTCCGGGTAATTGAGGTCCAGGTAGATCCCGCCCAGGTTGTTGCAGGAGATGGCGACGGACAGGAGCTCCCCGGTCTTCTCGGCCATCTCCATGGATTTCTCCAGGTATTCCAGGGCCCTGGGGATGTCGCCCTGGGACCAGTAGACCGTTCCCAGATTATTATAAGGCGCCCCCAGGCTGGCGGTGCTCTCCTGTTTTTTCAGGATCTCGATCTGCTGCAGGTGGTGGCCGATGGCATGTTCGTACTTGCCCTCCCGGGCTTCAAAGATGGCCAGCAGGTTGCAGGCCGCCGAACGGGCCCGTTCCGCCCTGGCCGGTTCCAGCCCCTTGAGGCTGTCCAGGATCCTGACCGCCCCGGCCACAAAATGATTGGCCCGGTCCAGCTGTCCTTTAAGATAATAGACCCAGGCCATCTCCCGGAAGATGTTGAACATCTCCAGCGAATTGGGATCGGCGCTGAGCTTGGCCACCGCCCGCTCCAGATGCTGCAGCGACTGGTCGTATTTGCTCTTGCGCTGGTAGTTCTCGCCGATCTTGCGGAACAGCATGGCTTCCTGCTCCGGGGCTTCGGTGCAGGCCAGGTAGCTGTTGAGCAGGCCTATGGCCTCGTCGTTGTCCCCTAGCGAGGAGCAGATGTCGGCCAGCTTGATGCCGGTCTCAAAGCACTCGGCCTTCAGGGCCGGGTCGCCCTCCATCAGCTTGAGCGCCCGGCGGTAGAAATCACGGGCCTGCTGGTTGGCGTGAAGCTTGCGGTTCTTGTCTCCGGCCAGTATGGAGTACTGGATGTTCTTTTCCCGGTCCTCCGACCGCTCGGCGTGGTAGGCCAGCAGGTCGGCGTACTGGTCGATCAGCACCGGATACTTTTCCTCGATCAGCCTGACCACCTTGGCGTGGAGGTTGATCCGGAATTTCTTGAGGATGGTGTTGTAGGCCGCCTCCTGCACCAGGATGTGCTTGAAGATGTATTCGATGTCGTCGCTCAGGCTGGACTGCAGGCTGCGGCGGATCATGTCCCTCAGGGTCAGGTCGGCCAGGCCGCCCGAGATCTCCTTGTCCATCAACTCGGACACCAGCTGCTCCCAGAAGATCTTGCCCACCACCGCCGCGTGCTGGATGATGGATTTCTGGGCCGAGGGCAGCTGGTCTATCCGGGAAAGCAGCAGGGCCTGCAGGGTGTTGGGGATCACCGCCTCGCCGATCCCGCCGGAAGCCTTCCAGTAGCCTTCGGCCGGCAGCAGCAGGCCCTGGTCTATCAGGTAACGGATGATCTCCTCCACGAACAGCGGGTTGCCCCCGGCGTATTCCACTATCTTTTCCTTGACCGCCGCCGGCAGCTCCTCGATCTCCAGCATGGAGTGGATTATCTGGCGGACGTCCTCCGGCTTCAGTTCGGCCAGGTGCAGGTTGATCCCCGTCCCGTGGGCCACCAGACGCTGGGCCATGGCCGCGGCCCGGGCCCCTTCCTGGGTGGGAGGCCGGGTCAGCCCCAGGAACAAAATGGGCAGGTCGCGGTGGTAATTGATGATGTATTCCAAAACTTCCAGCGAAAGCTCGTCGGCCCAGTGCAGGTCCTCCACCACCACCACCAGCGGGGCCTGGGCGGCCATCAGCCCGCAGAATTCCACCAGCACCAGCTTGATCTGCTTCTGCAGCTGTTCGGCGCTGAGATTCTGGCCCAGGGATTCCTGGGGATCCAGGCCCAGCATCACGTTAAAGACCCGGGCCGGACCGAACAGCCCCACCTGCCGGTCCCCGAAATGGCGGGCGGACACGGCGCTGATCTTGTCCCTCATGGCCTGGGGCTCCTCGTTCTCCTTGATCCCGAACACCCCCCGCAGCATGTCTATCACCGGGCCCAGGCTGGCCCCGCCAAAAGGCAGGCAACGCCCGAAGGCCAGCCCGAAATCCGCCTTCTGCCGGACGGCCCGCTCCTTGAGCGCAGAGGTGAACTCCTGCAGCAGCCGCGATTTTCCCCCGCCCGGATCGGCGATCACGAAGACCGCCCGGGGCTTCTTCTCCCGGATGGCGGTTTCGTAGGCGTCCATCAGGGCCTTCAGCTCCCGGTCCCGGCCCACCATCGGCGACCACAGGCCGCCGATGCCCCGGACCTTGCCCCGTTCGGCCAGCACTTTTTCCAGCCGGTAGGCGTGGACGGTCTCGGCCTTGCCCTTCATCTGGTGCTCGCCCAGGTCGCTGAAGTCAAAGACGTGCTTGCCCATCCAGGCCAGCTCCTCGGAGACGGCGATCTCGCCGGGCTGGGCCAGGCTCTCCAGCCGGGAGGCCACGTTGACCGCGTCCCCGATCACGGTGTGGGCGGACTGCTTGTCGCCGCCCACCGAGCCGGTGACCACCTCCCCTATGTTCAGGCCCTGGCGCATGGCCAGCTCCAGCCCCGTCTGCCGGCTCAGGTCCTTAAAGGCCTCCTTGATCTCCAGGGCCGAGCGCAGGGCCCGCTCGGCGTCGTTCTCGTGGGCCACCGGGACGCCGAACAGGGCCATCACCTCGTCGCCCACGTATTTGTCGATGGTCCCCTCGTATTTTTTGACGATCTCGGCCACCCGGGCAAAGCATTTGTTCAGGATGTCCCGGACCTGTTCCGGGTCCATCTTTTCCGACATGGCGGTATATCCGGCGATGTCCCCGAACAGAATCACCACCGTCCGGCGCTCGGCCTGCAGCTGGGAGGACTCCTGTTCCAGCCGGGTCCCGCAGTCCCCGCAGAATTTCATGTTGTCCGGGTTCTCAAACCCGCATTTCCGGCACTTGTTCACTTAGCTCCCCTTTTTTCTTTTAAGCCATTGGACCGGGTCCACCGGCTTGCCGCCCTTGCGGACCTCAAAGTGCATGATCGGCCCGTCCACGCTGCCGCCCACCTTGGCTATCACCTGGCCCTCGGCCACTGACGAGCCGGTGAAGACCAGCATGTCGGTCAGGTTGCCGTATAAGGTGTAATATCCGCCGTCGTGGTCCACCAGGATGACGTTGCCGTAACCCAGGAACCGCTCGGCGTAGACCACCTTGCCCGCGGCCACCGCCACCACCGTCGAGCCGTAGGAGGAATAGATGTCGATGCCGTTGTTCTGGATGTAGGTGTTGTACTTGGAGTGCTTCTTAAGCCCGAAGCTGGAATAAAGCCTGCCCTCGGCCGGCCACAACAGGCCGCCCTGCTTGCGTTCCAGCACGGTGGTGCCGGGGGCCGGAACCGTCTTCCGGCGTTTCTGGAGCTCGGCCTTGCGCTGCCGTTCCAGATCGTCGATCAGGTTCTGCAGTTTTTTGGCGGCCGCCGCCAGCTCTTTTACCAAAGCTTCCTTGGAGGCCTTCTCCTGGCGGACCTTGTCCAGCAGTTTTTTCTGCTGCTGCTCGTCCTCCTTAAGGTTGGCCATCTCCAGCTCGGTCTCGCCCTTCACCTGGGCCAGGGTGATCAGCCGTTCCTGGCGGTCGGCCTTGTCCCGGGATATCTGGGTCCGCTCCTCCTTGATGGTGTCATAGAGCCTCCGGTCCTGGAGCGAGAACAGCCGGAGGTATTTGTAGCGTTTGACGATGTCGGCGAAGCTGGCCCGGGTCACCAGCACCTCCCATTCGTAGAGCCTGCCCTGCTTGTACATCTGCCGGACCCGGGTCTCCATCAGGGCCTGGCGCCGGCCCATCTGGGATTCGGCCTTCAGCATCTGGCCGTCCAGTTTCCTGACCTCGGAATTGAGCCGGGCCTCCTTTTCCCTCAGGGCGTTCAGCACCTGGCGGGTCAGGTTGATCTGCTCGGCCATCCGTTCCATCTGGCCCAGAATGTTCTTCTCCTGGCCCTTCAGTTCCTGGGCCCGCTCCCGGGCCTCGGCCAGCTTCTGGCGGATGGCCTTGAGCTGGCCTTCCTGGGAGTCCGTCTCCTGGCTTAAGGCCGGGGAAAAGAAGCCGGACCAGAGCAAGGCCAGGATGAGAATGATATGTTTGGTTCGTCCAAAGTGCATCAGATCACAAATGCTTCCCTGAAATATCCTGATTTTCCCAAGCCGGGACCCTCATCATGTAATGCCGCTTTCCTCATCCCAAAGCCAGCTGGCCGTTGGCCTCCACCTTGCAGATCAGGATCTCCCCGTACAGCCCTTCCTGGGTGACGGTGACATGGCCCAGCCGGATCAGCTCCAGCAGGGCGAAGAAGGTGACCACCATCACCAGTTTCCTGGTCTCCCCGGCGAACAGGTCAAAGAACTTCATCCGTTTTTTCTCGGTGATCTCCTTCAGCACGTAATCCAGACGCTCCTCGATGGTGATGTCCTCGCCCACTATCTGGTAAAGCTTGACCTTGTCGATCCGCTCCACCACCTGGCGGAAGGCCTGCAGCAGGTCGATCAGACCCACCTCGGGCTTGGGGGGCTCGGCCGGCGCATCATCCTGCTTTTCAAAGGCGCCCTTGGGCCGGGGGTACATCAGCCGCTGATGGTCCTCGCGCTCCTCCAGCCGGCTGGCCGCTTCCTTGAATTTCTTGTATTCCAGCAGCTGCTGCACCAGGTCCCGCCGCGGGTCCTCGGCCTCCGGCCCCTCCAGCTCCTCGTGCCGCGGCAGCAGCATCTTGGACTTGACCTTGATCAGGGTGGCGGCCATCACCAGGAACTCCCCGGCGATGTCCAGGTCCAGCGACTTCATGATGTCTATGTATTCCAGATACTGCTGGGTGATGCTGGAGATGGGGATGTCGTAGATGTCCACCTCCTGCTGTTTGATGAGGTATAGCAGAAGGTCCAAAGGACCTTCAAATATTTCCAGTTTTACTTGGTAGGGTTGGTTGGCCATTTAAGTATATCTGCTCCTTTTGGTATTTAGATTTTACCCCAGATCGCCACAGAGACTCAGAGGCACAGAGGGCTTAATATTAATGGGGTCAATAAATAATTAACATTTTTTATTAGGAATCCATGAAGCCATGAATATTAAACTGTGGGAACCAGGATTGATTCCTGCTTTCCTGGCTTCCTTATAAAATAAATTCGTTTTCCTTAGAGTGCTATGATTCAAATTAAGTGACCTGGTTAATAATACAACTATTCCCTTGTGCTAAACAATATTAATATGCTCAGTGTCTCTGTGCCTCCGTGACAGAATTATTCTTTCTGTTCCATATGCTGACTCAGGTCCAGTTTCCTCAGCTTCGGCGCCGCCCAGGCCACCACTCCCGCGACGACAAATGTCATCCCGCTATTGAACACCAGCGAAGGCACCAGACCCATCAGCTTGGCCACCACCCCGGACTCGAAGGACCCGATCTCGTTGGAGGAGCCTATGAACACGCTGTTGACTGCCGACACCCGCCCCCGCATCTGGTCCGGGGTGTAAAGCTGGACGATGGTCTGGCGGATCACCACGCTGATGTTGTCCACCGCGCCGGAGAGGGCCAGGGCCGCCATCGACAGCCAGAAATTACGGGACAGAGCGAAGATCATCATGCAGGCCCCGAAGCCGGCCACCACCCACAGCAGTTTCTTCCCCGCATTATGCAACGGGGGCCGGTGGGCCAGGGTTAAAGCCATGATAGCCGCCCCGGCGGCCGGGGCCGCTCTTAAGAAGCCCAGCCCCTTGGGCCCGACGTGCAAAATGGTGTCGGCCACCATCGGCAGCATGGCGGTGGCGCCGCCGAACAGCACCGCGAACATATCCAGGCTCATCGCCGGCAGAACTATGGGATTTCCGAAAACGAACTTCACTCCGCTGGCCAGGCTGGTCATCACCGGCTCCTCCATGTTACGGCGGGGCACCCCCTGCGACTTGATCAGGAACACCGCGGCCGAGCCGATGATCCCCATGGCCAGGGCGGTGGCGTAGGCCGCCCGCACCCCGAAGAATCCGTAGATCAGCCCCGCCATGGCGGGGCCGCCCACCGCCCCGATCTGGAACACCAGGCTGTTGTAGGCCGACATCCTGGCGTAAAGCTCGCGGGGGACGATCTGGGCCGATAGGGCCATGGTGGATGGCGCCAGGTAGGCCCGGATCAACCCCATCAGGGCGATCACGCCGTAGATCGGAAGGGTTGTTCTGGTAAGAAGGACACCGCAGCACCAGGAAAGCCACAGCAATGTCCCGGCGCACAGGGTCAACAGGGCAGAGGTGACGGCCATGGTCCGCTGGCGGTCGTGGCTGTCGGCGTAATGCCCGCCGAACAGGGCCACCGAAAAGAAGGCCAGGGCCTCGGCCAGACCTATCATCCCCAGGGCCAGCGGGTCGCGGGTCAGCTCGTAGACCTGCCAGCCCACGATCACCGACACCATCTGGATGGAGACGACCACAAAGAACCGGCCGGCCATGAATTTCCGGAAGTCGGCTATTTTAAGTACGTCGTAAGCCCGGGCGTTATTGGTCATTAATTATTAAATTGATATGAACGTTCTTTATAGCCCAGCCCTTATTTATCCGCCGTAGCTTTAGCGTAGGAGGAAGGGCTGGGCTATAAATGTTAACGGAACCTATTTCGTCTTCATCACGAACACGCCGTCCCAGTTCTCCGGCGGCGGCAGCACCTTGAAGTCCTCGCAGCGGTCGATGTAGGTCTGGCTGGGCCCGTCTTCGGGATCAACTTCCAAAGCCTGCCGGAAGACGGCCTCGGCCTGGTCCCACTGCTTGGAACGATAGAGCTCCAGGCCCTTCAGGTAGATCTCCACCGCCTTCTTTTTCTTTTCGCTGACATCGGCCTCGGAAATCCCCAGCAGTTCGTAGACCCTTACCGGCTGCTCCTTGCCCACCACCCTCAGCATGTCCAGCTCCCGCACCGGGTACAGGCCCTTGACCTTGGCGTAGGTGAATTCGGACATCATGATGGCCGTGCCGTATTCCTTGTTGGCCCCCTCCAGCCGCGAGCCCAGGTTGATGGAGTCGCCCATGGCGGTGTAGCTCTTCTTCTTTTCCGAGCCCACGTTGCCCACGGTCACCAGGCCGGTGTTCAACCCGAACCGGGTGAAAAGATTGGGCATGCTGCGCTTGGCCAGGTCGGCGTTCAGGGTCTGCAGGCGCTGGTTCATGGCCCAGACGCACTTGATGGCGGTCTCGGCGTGCTTGGGATCGTCGGTGGGGGCGCCCCAGAAGGCCATGATGGCGTCGCCCTCGTACTTGCTGATGTACCCGCCGTATTCCAGCACCACGTCGGACATGGCCCCCAGGTATTCGTTGATCAGGGCGATCAGCCGCTCCGGGGTTCCCAGTTTTTCGGAGAACGAGGAGAAGCCCTTGATGTCCGAGAAGAAGACGGTGACCTCCTTCTTGTCGCCGCCCATCAGCAGCATCTCGGGGTTGGCCATGATCTTGTCCACCAGGTCCTTGGACATGTAGCCCTGGAACATATTCTTGATCCAGACCTTCTGCTTTTCCTCGGTCAGGTAGCGGTAGCCCAGGATGGCCATGTTGGTGAACAGCACCACCGCCAGGGGCCTCACCATCTCCACCCAGATCAGCGATTTGTCGAACATTACGGTGGCAGTGACGAAATAAACTATCACCATTCCGAACAAGATCAGCCCCGCCACCAGCGGCTTGAAGCGCAGGGAGACGAACACCGTCAACAGCCCGATCAGCACCAGGATGATCAGCTGAATGTGCCAGGGAACAACTTGAACGAATTTTCCGGTCAGCAGTGTCTGCATGATGTTGGCGTGGATCTCCGGGCCGGGAAAGACGTTGGAGAACGGCACCACCCGCAGGTCCATCAGGCCGGCGGCGGTGGCGCCGACTATTACTATCTTGTCCTTGAAATATTCGGCCGGCACCTGCTCGGTCAGCACATCGGAATAGGAGATGTAGCGGAATTTTTTGAACTGTCCGAAATAGGTGATCAGAGTCCGCCCATCCTTATCCACCGGGATATTAAGCTTGTCACCGGCCTTGATGTACTTGCCCAGTTCCACGGTGACGTCTTCCTTCTTGACCCCCAGCTTGTCCAGTACTATCTGAAAGTCCATCGAGGGATAAGAGCGGTCGCCCAGGGATAGAAACAACGGCTGTCTCCTGGCCACCCCGTCGTCATCGGGCTCGATGTTGTAGTACCCTGTTCCCCGGGCCGATCCCAGCAGCACCGGTATCGGCGCGGTCATCTGCCCCACCTGGTAAAGATCGCTCTGGGATTTGATGTACTGGTATTTTTCGGTGACCGCCGGAGGCAGCACATAGGACCAGTTCCGGGCCGTCAGGTCCGAGCTGTCCTTCAGTTTGCCGGTGGTAAAGTAGAAGGGAAAGTATGCTATGCCGGCTTGGGCCGTCACGGCCCCGAAATCCTGGTCGTATCCCCAGCTCTCCAGCACCGCGCTGATCAGCTCCGGCGTTTTTTCGGCTGCCTGTTTGAAGGGTTTATTCTGTAATAGTTTTTCCCGGATCTGCTCCCCCTTGGTATCCTGGTAAAGCTGGACCATGTCCGGCTTCAAGCTGTCGCTCTCCACGAAAAAGATGTCGAAAGCCACCGCGGAGGCCCCGCCCTGGGCCAGGTAATCGGCCACTTTAGCATGGTAAAGCCGGGGCCAGTTTTGGAAACGGCCCAGTTGGTAAAGCGAGGCATCGTCTATGTCCACAATCACCACGTCCTCAATGTCCTGCTCGTTGGTCTGACCCACCCGCAGGCGGTAACGCAGATCGTAGCTCTTGTTCTCCATACCCTGGAAAAGCCCCGGTACCAAGTATGATATGGCCAGCACCGCGGCCACCACCCCGATCCCCACCAGGGCTCCCACTGATTTCTTGCTGCGATTGGCCTCGCTCATTTCTTAGCCTCCTTCTCCAAAGCTTTGACGAAAGCCTCCACCAGGGCCGGATTGAACTGGGTCCCGCTGTCCTGGCGCAGGCGTTTGACCGATTCCTCCATCCCCAAACCCTTGCGGTAGGGACGGTCGGAGTTCATGGCGTCGTAGGAATCCCCCACGCAGATGATCTGGGCGTCCATCGGCACTTGGTCGCCGGCCAGCCCGGCCGGGTAGCCCCGTCCGTCCAGCTTCTCGTGGTGGTGCCTCACCCCGGGGATGATGTCCTTCATCTGCTTGATGGGCTCCAGCGCCTCGGCCCCCTTGTTGGGGTGGTCCTTGACGATGGCGAACTCCTCAGGGGTCAGCCCCGAAGGCTTCTTTAAGATGGCGTCCGGCATCCCGATCTTGCCCACGTCGTGGAGCAGGGCCGCCAGCTCCAGCCGCTTGCGGTCCTCCGGTGAAAAGCCCAGCTGGTCGGCGATCATCATGGAATACTTGGTGACCCGGGAGGAATGGCCGGCGGTGTAGTCGTCCTTGGCGTCGATCAGGCTGACCACGGTCCGGATGGAGTTCAGGAACAGCTCCTGGAGGTCGGTGTACAGGCTGGCGTTCTCGATGGCCACCGCCGCCTGGCGGGCCAAAGTTTCGAACAGCTCCACGTCCTCGCGGGTGAACAGCCCGCCTTTCTTGTTAAGCACCTGGGCCACCCCGATCAGCTTGTTCTTGGGCTTTAAGGGAACGGTGATGGCATTGCGGGTCTGGAACTTTGATTTCTCATCCACCTTGGAATAGAACCGGGGGTCCTTGGTGACGTCGGGGACCAGCAGGGTCTGCATGTGCTCGGCCGCCCAGCCCACCATCCCCTTGCCCCAGGGCACCCTGATCTGCTTGACCGCGTCGCCGGCGTCGCCGGTGGCGATCTCAAAGAAGAACTCGTGCTTCTCCTCGTCATACAGGAAGATGGAGGAGGCTTCGGCGTCGATCACGTCCTTGGCCACGTTCATCACGGTCTCCAAGACGCGTTTGACATCCAGTGACGAGGAGATCAGGGCGCTGGTCTCGGCCATGGCGGTGATCCTCTCCACCTTCTCCCGGGCCTCGGAATAGAGCCGGCTGTTCTCGATCAGGGTGGAAAGATGGGCGCCCAGGAGTTCAATGATCTCCAGGTCGTCGTCGTTGTAATCCTCGCCCCGCAGCTTGTTGATCAGCTCCACCACCCCGATGACCTCGGCCCTGGATTTCAAGGGCACGCAGAGGATGCTCCGGGTGGGGAACTCCACGTTGTCGGCGATCTCCTTCTTCCACTTGGGCTCGTTCTGGACGTCGTTGACCGTCAGCGGGATCCCGGTCTTGGCCACCCAGCCGGCAATGCCCTGCCCGATGGGGATCTCCAGCCCCTCCAGCTTGTGGGAGGCCGGCCCCTTGACGATGGAGAATTTCAAATAGGTGCGATCGGAGGACAAAAGAAGCAGAGAGCCGGCCTCGGAAGGCGCGATCTCGGTCACCAGGTCCATGGCCCGGTCCAGCAATGGCTGGACGTCGAAGGTGCTGGCGGCGATCTCGTTGACCCTCTGCAGCACCTTGAGCTTCATCTTAAGGCTGGAGAGCTCGCTCTTGGCGGTGGGCAGCAGGGCGGCCCTGGCGGACCGGGCCGGCAAAAGCCCTGACTTTTTCCTGGCTGGCGGCATGGGATACCTCCTTGTTTGGGGTATATTTTTGGGATTTTATGCGGACGTAGTTACGGAGTCTAACAGTATATTTTATATCAATAAGCTGTTTTAAGCAAGGACTTTATTGAAGATATTTTTCGGCGGTTTGGGGGTAATGAAAAATTCCCTTCCCTTGCGGGAAAGGAATAAAGTAAGTCTGTTGATCGTAATAATTTATTGTGAAAACAAAAATTTTCCTGTTTATTACTTATGCACCTTTTTGATGAACTCCTCCACCTCGGGCACCCCGCCCTGGTAGATCAGGTAACCGTTGTAAGGCTCCCGGGGGGTAATCTCGTCGCTGACCGGCGCCAGCATCATCCGGTTTACTTCCTCACGGTCCTGGGTCTGCCCCAGCACCCAGCCCAGCTTGATGTAAGCGGCTTCGGGAAGCATGTTCTCCAGGGGCACCACTCCCTGGGCCATCAGATCGCGCCCGGTGTCATAGACGAACATGTGGACGTAGCCCCACAATGTCTGCACCGTCATGAAGATGTGGACCCCCTTGGCCACCGCCCGTTCGATGGCCGGGTACAGCGGCTTGTTGACGTGCCCCAATCCGGTGCCGATGATGATGATCCCCTTGTAGCCGCTGTCCACCATGGAATCTATCATGTCCGGCTGCATGTTGGTGTAATAGTAGATCATTCCTATCTTCTCCTCAAAGTAGGGCATGATCTTGACCTGGCGGTCCTTGCGCCGGGGATGGTAATCCTGCTTGATGGGCTTGACCCCCTGGCGGGTAACTGTGGCCAGCGGGGTGTCCCCGATGGTGCGGAAGGTGGAACGGTAGGAGGAATGCATCTTGCGGACCCGGGTGCCCCGGTGCAGAAAGCCGTATTCGTCGGAGGTGGGGCCGAACATGCAGACCATCACCTCGGCGATGTCCCCGTGCCCGGCGGCGGTGGTGGCGTGCATCAGGTTCAAGGCGGCGTCGGAGCTGGGGCGGTCGGAGGAGCGCTGCGAGCCCACCAAAACGATCGGTACCGGGGGGTTCTGGACCATGTAGGTCAGAGCGGCCGCGGTGTAGTGCAGAGTGTCGGTGCCGTGGCCGATCACGATGCCGTCGATACCGTTCTCGATTTCCTTGCCGATGGCCACCGCCAGCTTCTTGTACTGCTCCGGCCCCATGTTCTCGGAAAAGACCGCGAACAGCTTATCGGTGGTCAAATTGCAGATGTCGGCCAGCTCCGGCACCGCGCCGTAAAGCTCGCCCGGGGTGAAGGCCGGGATCACCGCGCCGGTGCGGTAGTCCAGCCGGCTGGCGATGGTGCCCCCGGTCCCCAGCAGTTTGACCCTGGGCAGGCCCGGGGTAATGGGGAACTCCTTCTCCGGGATCTTGTAGTTGGCTTTTTTGTAGCCGGTCTCGGTCATTCCGGTGATGGTCTTGATGTCGATGCCCACGTTATAGCCGGTGGCGATCTTCAGCACTATGTGCTGGTCGTCGTCGCTCTCCGACCGGGGCAGTACCGTGCCCTTGAAGGGCCCGCGGCTGGTAAGCACCTCGGCCTGGCCCCACACCCGGACGTTGTATTTCTTGAGGACCTCCAGCCCCCCGCCCTTGTAACCTTGGAAGATGTCTTCTGTCATTCTGGTCTGATTTTTAGTTTTAATTGTTAGGTGCATTACGGCATACTACCGTTTTTGCTTGCTGTAGCCAAACAGTTCATTAATTTTTAAATTGAATGTGCTTTTTTGTTTATTCTGTATCTATGACTTTACCGCCGTTATTATCCAATTTGAATAGAATTGTTCTTTCCCTGAGTTTAACCAAGTTCCTTCATCTTTCACAATCTTCTCGATATCATATCCCTTCAGCATTCCAGCAATGGAATTTTTATCCGCGAAGTAATGAATATCGCCAGGAGTAACCGATTTGGTGCATAGGTAAGTATGTTCTGCCACTTTTTCCCCAAAACCGTATTTCCCGTCATCCCTTGTCGGACAAGTAAAAAAGAACTTCCCGCCGCTCCTTAGCAATTCATGAACTCGTTTAACAGCCCTCTGAAAATCATCTATATAGCCGTGGTAGATCACATTGTATGAAAGAACTATATCAAAGCATTGCCCGTCAAGCCTATTATCAAATATATCGCAACATTCGGAATGTATGCTGCAATTCTCTTGGCTTGCCCATTCATTTAGCCGTACAATAGCTTCCGATGATTTATCGATGGCGTAAACTGAAAAACCGGCTTTTGCAAAGAGTATTGAGTGACGGCCCAGGCCGCAACCTAGATCGAGCGTATTTTTATATTCGTCATTATCCAAACAAGAAACAAACTCAACGACTTCCTTTGCCGGTTTTTTCCACCACTCATGATTTGTGGAATTAGACCAGTATTTCTCCCAGCTGTTTTTCATACTTAGACACAAATTACATTGCCTCTATATTAAATCTATCAGTGTTGATAGTGTGACATTCCCTACTGCCATTTTTCTCAGTTGTCCCATGATCCAGTGCTTCTCTGATGCCGGAAGTTTCGAGGTTTTGATGCTCTTGTATTTATCTTTCAGGAACGGGATCTTGGAAACAACCTCATCCTTGGAGAACCGCTTGAATTCAAGGTTCACCAGCACCGAGTCAAAGTCCATCTTGGGATACTGGTACACCACCGGAAGCATGGTTTTGACGATCTCGGCATCCAGCTTGCTATCCTTCACGTATTTGTACAGGTCATAGATGCGGTCGTACGAGAAATCCGGCGATCTCTGGTAGTGCCCCTCGATGTTCTTCAATAGTTGCCCGAAAATGCCGCCCATGGTCTTGGGATCCTGCCCCAGCTCTTTGACTATCTTCTCTATCACCGGATACAGGTTCCGGACGAAGAGGTAGGTGTAGCAATCCTCCGGCACGCCCCAGTCCTTTAACTGACGGTAGCGGTCGGCCACCTCGCTGGGCACCATCCTCCTGATCTCCTCTATCCGGGCGTCCTCCAGCGGGATGGGCTTGGAATCGGTGTCAGGGTACATCCGGTCGGCCCCGGGCAGCACCCGCTCAAATATGGTGCTCCCGTCCTCAAATACTTTTCTGGTCTCGTTGGGCACCCCGGTAAAGGCCAGCCGGCAGCGCTCGTCGATGGTCTCCAGGCCGGTCTTGATGTCCGCCTCCGGGCCCCAGAAGACCAGCTGGGCGTCGCCGTCAGAGGATCGAAGCAGGGTGCGGACCTGGTCCCAGTCCTTGTCCGAAAGCATGGGATCCAGGGATTCGGAGCTGGTCATGTTCGGTTTCTCGATGCAGGCGATCACCTTCAGCCGTTCCGAGAAATCGTCGGCGAAGCATTTGCCCGGCTGGGTGAAATGCGACAGGATGCCGTGGAATCCCGGCAGGTTCACCGCCATCACCTTGTTCCCGTTGCTGAAAAGCTCCCTGGCCCGTGGGCTCTCCAGCTTTCCGGATAGGGGTTTCAGCGGCTCGGAAGCCATCTTCCAGTCCTTGGGCTGTTTCACCCTGTCCTTGAGCAGGTCTCGGATCTTCAGCAGGGCCCACTGTCGGAAGCATTCATTGTGGGTCAAAAGCGGTATCCACTTGGTGTGGGAGACCCCCTTCATCTCCACCCGGGTGCCGCCGGTGCAGGAGACGTTGACGTCCTGGCGGGCCGCCCCGATGCCGGTGCGGACCTTGCCGGTGCTGCGGTTCAAAAAGCGGATGTAGTCGCAGGCCTCCTTCACCTCATCCGGGTTCTTCATGTCGGGATAGGTCACGGTCTCTATCAGCGGCATCCCCAGCCGGTCGGTGCGGTAGATCCGGAGGTGTCCGATGTCCGAGACCTCGCGGCAGGAGTCCTCCTCCAGCGAAAGCTGGATCAGGCGGACCTTCTTTTGCTTCAGCGGGATCGAGCCCTCCACCCCGATGATGGCGGTGCGCTGGAACCCGGTGGGGATGCTGCCGTCCAGGTACTGCTTGCGGGCGATGTGGACCTCGCCCACCAGGTTCAGCTTGGACAGCAGGGCGATCTCGATGGCGATCTCCAGCGCCTGGCGGTTCAGGGGAAATGGCGGGGTGTCGTCCACCTCGTAGGTGCAGGCGGTGGGGCTCTTGATGCGGTAGACGATGTTCTTCCGGGTCCGGAATTCCATCAGGGCGGTGCCGTCGTATTCCCCCAGCTCCGACAGGGTGGGCCGCATGTGGCGGACGATCTCGGCATCGTAGTCATCTGATTTCTGAAAACGTCCGGCCGGGCAGCGGCAGAACAGCTTCTGGTCTGTCAGAAGCTGCTGGTGCACCTCCAGCCCCGACATGAAGCCGATGGCGTCGTAGGTGGCCTGGGTGGCCTGTTTGATCGGGACATAGCCGGTGGAGGCCAGGGTGGCCCGGTAGTTGTCCTGCGGATTTAACTTTGAGCTCATGGAAATGTTTATTTAGCTTAATGATGATTTATAGATGAACCAAATGATTGTCCAATTATCTCAGGGAATTCGTTGATCGACCGGGACCAACCCTGGTTGTCGCGTTAAATACTATCAGTGAGCATCGCAGTTGACGGCGGTTAAAAGCTTGTCTGCGCCTGTTTGAGGGCTTGGCAAAAGCCCGAGTTCAGACAAGCCCGCCGTCAGCGAGAAGCGCAACGCGAGCCCGCTGAAGCTTTAGCTTAAGCGTGGCCCGGATAGTATTTTGCGACGAGCTTTTTTCTTTTTGGTTCTTTTTCTTAGTTGGCGGCACAAAAAAGAAAAAGAACATACCTGAGTGAAATCCATGTTTCCTTGGTACACCATCTTGTCATTACGAATCATAAGGATAATACAAATAATCCCTTCTGTCAACCAGGAATAATACCTGGTTCCCTTCGGGGTATAGAAACGGTGCGGACAGGCTTGCCTTTGCAGCTGCCCGCACCAAATGATAAAACTGTTGCCGGTGGTTATGTTTCAAGACCGGAAGCCTGTGGCAACCGATGTCTCAGGTCTTTTCTATCTTGACCGCTATGCCCCTAAGCTGCGGGGTCTTCAACTGATGGTTGGGCTTGGCCGGGGCCAGCAGGTTGCCGCCGAAGTGAACCGGCATGAAGGCGGTCTTTTTGACCAGATCGGGATTGGCCCGGGCCGTGGCCACCAGGCTTCCGGCCGCAGAAGTGACCTTGACCTTCCATCCCGCCCTGACCCCTAGTTCCTTGATGTTTTCGGGATGCAGTTCCACAAAGCCGCCGGCAAATTCCCGGGTCAGGTGACAGCTGTTGAAGGTCAGCTGGTCGTCCCCGTAAAGATGGGGATAGGCCGTGCCCAGTTCCAGCACAAAGCCCTGGGGGGCCGCCTTGGATAGATCGAAGGCCGCGTCCCACCCGGTCTTGGCCGGCAGGTTGAACTCGTCCCTGGGATCCAGTTTTCCGCCGATCACCGAAGCCATGGTCTTTAATGACTCTTCCAGTGACTTGATATCAAAATCCGGTTTGAGGGCCTGCTCGAATTTCTGCCGTTTTCCGTCCAGGTTGCAGAATGAGCCTTCCTTTTCAAAGGACAGGGCCAGCGGGAATACCGCTTCGGCGTACTGATGGCTCTCGGAGACAAAATGATCGAAGGCCACCACCAGCTCGGCCTGGGCCAGGGCCTGGGCCACCCCCTCTTTTCCGCCCAGCGTCTTCAGGGGATCCTCGCCCACCAGCACCAGGGCTTTTATTTTCCCGGAGACCAGCGATTCCATCATCTCCAGATAGCCTTGTCCCTTGTCCGGGCCCAATATCCGGGCGCATCCCCAGTCGTTGGCGGCGGCGGCAGACTGAAGCACCGAAAGTTTTTCCGGCAGCAGCAGCGACAGGCCGGTCAGGGCTGAGCGGGCCGCCGCCGCATCGTGCCCGGTGAACAGGCTGCGCCCGAATATCAAAAGCGGAGCCTTGGCGGAGGCGATCATGGCCCCCAGCTGCTCCAGACCCGGCAGCACCAGTCCGGTGTTGGACAGCAGGTTCTCCCAGGTCATCTTGGCCAAGGCTTCCTTGACCTTGCGGAAAGCCGGATCCTTGGATTCCAGCTGGTATTTTTCAATCAATACTTTAAGCAGGGACAGCAGCGCCCCGGCCTCATTGCCGGGAACGGTCTTCAGGAACAATTCCGCCGCATCGGCCAGCGCGCTTTTGCGGCTGTCCATCACCGCCAGCCGGGCGGGCTGGCCGGCAATGACGTGGCTCAGGTCGGCCGACTGATAGGGCCGGTCGGCCTCCGGCTTGCAGGCCGAGACCACCCTGGCCCCCAGCATGGGGTTCTCTTCCATCAGGTTTGCGCCCAGCACCAGGATCAGGTCGGCTCCGGCAATGTCAGTGGAGGCGGCTGTTTTAGAAAACTCCATCGCCAGGTAACCCAGCCGGGCAGCGCTGTCGCAATTGGGAGTTTCCAGGATGTCTTTGGCGAACGAGCGCAGGGCCTGGGCTTCCTCCACCGTCAGCCGCGAGGAGGCGATGACCCCGATGCTCTGGGGACCGTGCTTTTCCTTGATGGACTTAAGCTTCTTGGCCGCGGCCTCCAATCCCTTGTCGTAGCCGATGGGAGCCAGACCGCCGTTCTTTTTATAGAGCGGGGTCTTTATCCGGAGCGGCGACCATAACAACTGGTAACCGGTCCAGCCCCGGGCGCAAAGCTGTCCGGCCGAAAAATAGTGCTCCTGGCTGGCGGTCACTCCTCCGGTCCGGCCATCCTGCTGAACCAGATAAAGGCCGCAGCCGCAGCCGCAATGGGGGCAAATGGTAAAGGTCTGTTTCATATCATCTTTATGTTATTGGTCGGAGTATTAGGATCAATTTAAAACGGGACGTTAAGGCTCCGGGCCATTTCCGCCAGCCCCTTCAGACCGGTCCCTTGGGAAATGGCAAAACCATTGTATCCCAGACCTTCCAGCAGTTTTTTATGCTCTGTATTTTCCAGGCCGAGCCTTAAGAAGGCCTGGGTCAGTTTTTCTTCCACCTCGTAATTGTCGCCCTTCAGGCTCAGGCACAGCCAGCCTGGCACTGGATCGGTGCTGGCCAGGGAGACCAGCTTTTCGGCCATCAACTGGTCCAGAATTCCTGTTCCGCCGAAACCTGCCTGGGCCTTGCCAGCTGCAACTTTCTTGACCACTTCGTCCATGGTGCCGCAGACCAGCAGGCGGTAATCCCGCCCGGCCAAAAGCCCCAGGGACCTCAGGTAAACGGCCTGGGATATGAATCCCTCGGAAGACTGCATGGAGGCGCAGGCCACCAGCTTCCCTTTCAGGGACCGGGGATCAGTGATCTGTGAACCTTGCGGAACGAATATCATTCCCGGCGCCTCGGTCCGGCCGTCCTCCCCCACGCTGATCACCAGCAGCTTTGCCCGGTGGGTCTTTTGCAGGGTCAGATAGGCCAGCGGATCGCAGATCACGAAGTCCGCCCCCGAGGTCTCGATGGCGGCGCCCAGCCCGGAGTAGCTCTGGCCCCATATGTACTGGACCTCGTAACCGGTCTCCCGGGAGAGGTAGTTAAGCAGTGGCAGATATTTTTGGCTGGTCAAAGCGGTGGAATAGGCCGGCAGCACCGCCATCTTTACCGCTTCCTGGCTGAGGCTGCCCCGGGAAATGTTTCCACAACCGGCAAAAAGCAGAAGGCAGAATGACGAAAGCAGAAAAATCAGCCCCCAAGTGAACGGATTATTTTGATTTTTGCTTTCTTGCCCTGAGCAGTGTCGAAGGGTTGATTTTGGTCTCGTCATTTCCACATCCCCTCCCTTATCGGGCCTTCCACCGATTCTTCGGCTTTGACCTTCTTGGGGGCCAGCCCCAGGGCCACCGCCACCCCGTAGAGTATGGCCTCGGGCCGGGGCGGGCAGCCCGGGATGTAGTAGTTGACCGGGATCACCTTGTCCACCCCGCCGGTGACGTTGTAGGTGTCGAACCACAGGTTGCCGCCGGCCCCGCAGGAGCCCACCACGATCACGATCTTGGGGTCGGGGATGGCCTCGTAGGCCCGCTTTAATGACGGCAGGGCCTGCCGGGTCACCGGCCCGGACACCAGCATGATGTCGGCATGGCGGGGGCTTCCGGCCAGCTTGATGCCAAAGCGCTCGGCGTCGTAGTAGGGGGTGATCACATCCACGATCTCGATGTCGCATCCGTTGCAGGACCCGGTGTTGACGTGATAGATCCACAGCGACTTGGGGAAGGCCTTGGCGCAAAGTTTTTTCAGAAACATCTTTTTACTCTTATTCTTATAATATCAAAATAGTTTACCGCTAAGCGGTGCACTGAGCCTGCCGAAGTGACACCAAGACACAAATTCATTAACCCTTGGTGCCTTTGTACCTTGGTGGCTATTGTACCTGTACTTCCGCCTTGACCGGCCCGAACTCCCCGCCCTTCACCGTCCACAGCACATAGGGCGCGGCCTTGATGTCCCCGTTCCCGTCAAACTCCAGCTCGCCCATGGCCCCGGCGAATTTGGCGGAATGGATCACCTTGACCAGGGAATCCCCGCTGGTGGTCCCGGCCAGCTCTATGCTCTTCAGCAGCACGGTGGCCGCATCGTAGGCGTAGACCGAGTAGGGCCCAAGCTCGCCGTAGCGGGCCTTGAAGGAATCGTAGAACCTGCCGGCCTGGGGCATGTCCTCCACCGCCGGACCGAAGGTGAAGTATATTCCCTCGGTGGCCACCCCGCCCCGCTTGATCAGCTCCGAATTGGCGATGGCATCGCCGGACATGAAGGCCGCCGCCAGCCGGCGTTCCTTGACCTGCCGGATCAGCATGGCCCCTTCGGGGTAACTGCCGCCGAAATAGATCAGGTCGGGCTGGTAGCTGATCAGGGGATCCAGCAGCGGACCGTAGTCCGGAGCTTTGCCTTCGGTGATCACCGGGATCTGGGCTTCGGCCACTATGGTCACTTCCACCTTCTTGGGTTTGTTGTTCAGCAAAATTGATTTTTTGAACTCCTCGGCCAGCCCCAGCCCGTAGGTGGTGCCGTCGGAGAAGATGGCCACTTTCTTGACCTTCATGACGTTGAAGGCGTAGTCGGCGGCTATCCTGCCCTGCTGGTCGTCGCGGCCGCAGGTCCGGAACACATTGTCAAACCCCTGCTGGGTGAACTTGGGGTTGGTGGACGAAGGCGTGATCTGGGGGATCATCCTCTGGTTGTAGATCCGGCTGCCGGCGATGGAGCAGTGGCTGTTGTAGTGCCCCACCACTCCGGCCACCCCCTGGTCACACAAACGCTGGGCGATGGCATTGGCTTCCTTCTCGTCGGCCCGGTCGTCCCCGGCGATGATCACCACCCGCTTGCCCAGCACCCCGCCCCGGGCGTTGCACTCCGAGACCGCCAGCTGCACCCCGTGCAGCAGATCCTGCCCGGCCTTGCCCTGCTCGCCGGTCAGGGGCCCGGCCACCCCGATCTTGATCTGCTGTCCTCCCGGCCCGCATCCGGAGAACACCAGCGATGCCAGGATGCCTGCCGTTAAGAGAATTGTTGTCGTCTTTTTCATTTTATCTGTCCATT
>JAURWH010000201.1 GCA_030655055.1 bacterium | reverse complement strand
TATAGGGGCTCATTTTTTGCTTGAATTACCCCTAAAAAGTGGTAAAATAAGAGGTTAGGAAATAAAGGAGCAAACATGCCATTCAAACGATCAAGCCAGGTTGGCCAGCAGATGAAACGCGAGCTATCGGAGATCATCGCCGGGCAGCTTAAGGATCCCCGGTTGGGCTTTGTCACGGTCACCGACGTGGAACTGGCCGACGACCTGCGCTATGCCAAGGTGTTCATCAGCATCTACGGCGACCCGGACAAGCAGAAGCAGACCCTGAAGGGGCTGAAGAGCGCCAAGGGATATATCCGGCGGGAACTGGGCCAGCGCCTGCAACTGCGCAACTGCCCGGATTTCGATTTTAGGATAGACGAGTCCATAGCCCAGGGCGACAAGATAGACCATCTGCTTAACCAGCTCGCCCAGGAAAAGAAGCCCGATGCCGATCAATGAAGTAAGCGAGGCGCTGGTAAGGCACCGCCGCTTTCTGCTGACCAGCCATTACAACCCGGACGGCGACAATATCGCATCCCAGCTGGCCCTGGCCTCCATTCTCCGCTCGCTCAATAAGCAGGTGGCCATAGTGGACCAGGACCCGGTGCCGGGCCGCTACCGCTTTCTGCCGGGCTGGGAATCAATAAGCAACCAGATCGTCCCCCAGAACGTCAGCTGTGTGGTGGTGCTGGACTGCGGGAACATCGACCGGATAGGGAAAGTGTCGGACATCATCACCCCGGCCACCATGGAGATCGTCAACATCGACCACCACGTCTCCAACAATCTTTACGGGCATTTCCACTACGTGGACCCCGAGGCCTCGTCCACCAGCGAACTGATCCTGCGCCTGGCCCAGAAACTGCGGGTGAAGCCCACTCCGGAACAGGCCCAGATAATTTTGACCGGGATGCTGGCCGACACCGGGGGGTTCCGCTATACCAACACTTCGGCCGATGCCCTGAGGGCGGCCGGTCTTTTGTCGGACTACGGCGCTAAGATAGCGGACGTGGCCGAGCAGCTTTATTACCAGCAGCCCATCAACCAGCTGAAGATACTGGGGGAACTGCTGAGCCGCTTAAAGACCGGTGCCAAAGGCCAGCTGGCCTACATGTCGCTGACCCAGGAGCTGATCAAAAGATACGATTTTGACCTGTCCGAGAGCGAGGAGTTCGTCAAATACGCCCTGGCGGTGAAGGGGGCCGAAGTGGCCATCCTGTTCAAGGAGCAGAATGACGGGATTGTAAGAGCCTCCTTTCGGAGCAAGGGCCGGGTGGACGTCAACCAGCTGGCCGGCAAGTTCGGCGGCGGCGGGCACATTGCGGCGGCCGGGGCCCGGCTGAACACCACGCTGGAGGACGCGGTGCAGAAGGTGGTGCAGATGGCGGAGGCGGAGCTGAGTTCTGCGGATTAACTAATATCTACCACAAAGACACAAAGGCACTAAGGTAAAAACTTAAAGTAGAAGTATAAAATTTGGTGTCTTAGTGTCTTGGTGGTGAAAAAAAGGAACGTAAAATGAAGAACTGGGGAATAATCTACAACCGCCAGCGGCCCGGGGCCGAGAACGTCATTAGAGAACTTTCGGCCTGGCTCAAGGACCACGGCATCGCCCCGGTCATCGAGCAGGGCATCAAGCTGGAAGGCTTCCAGTGCGCGGAGGACAGCGAGGTGGCCCAAAGCTGCGAACTGCTTTTGGCCCTGGGCGGCGACGGCACCATGCTGCGCTCTGTCCACCTGATGGGCCAGCAGCAAAAGCCCATCCTGGGGATCAACCTGGGCTCGCTGGGATTTTTGACCGAGACCTCGCAGGACCAGATGTGGCAGAGCCTGGAGCAGGTGGCCCGGGGACAGTATCAGATAGAAGAGCGGGCCATCATCAGGGGCCGGACCGAGGGCCAGGAGTTCTTCGCCCTGAACGACTTCGACATCCGGGTGCCCACCCGTCTGGTGGAACTGTCGGTCTCGGTAGGCGGAGAGTTCCTCAGCCGCTATTACGCCGACGGGATGCTGATCTCCACCCCCACCGGCTCCACCGCCTATTCCCTTTCGGCCGGCGGGCCCATCGTGGAGCCCACCATGGAGGTGATGGTGATCACGCCCATCTGCCCCCACACCCTTTCCATCCGGCCGATGATCGTGCCCATGGACAAGACGGTGGAAGTGACGGTCCACGGCAAGCGGGAGGAGGCCATCATGGTGGTGGACGGCCAGCAGAGGCTTTCCTTTAAGGCCGGCCAGCAGATAGTATTTGAGAAGGCGGAGATCAAGGCCAAATTAGTAAAGACCCAGAAGTCCTCGTTCTACAACATCCTTCGCACCAAACTCAAGTGGGGAGCCCGGGGCGAGGACGGGAAATGACCGGAGACCTCTCCCTGCCTTTCCTCCTACGCTGAAGCTGCGGCGGACAAGACGGCATCCCTCCCCTCGAGGGGAGGGAGTGAGAGCCTGCGCCGAGAATGGCAATCATAATTGCAAGCGAAGCGGTGAGGTTTGATGTAATCAACGGTTCCCGTAGCACGAATTTAAAAATCGTAGCACGCAATAAAAAGGAATTTAAAAATGAAAAAACACTTTTACACCTTGGCCGCACTGGTGCTCGCGGTAGCCCTCAGCGGCTGCGGCAAGAAGGCCACCCCGGTGGCCCCTCCGCCGGAAGGAGACCTGACTCCGCCGGTTGTAACCAGCAGTTATCCTGCAGGCGATACCTCAGGCGCCTTTCTCCGCAATCGTGTGATCACCATTACCTTCAGCGAAGCCATGAACCAGTCGTCGGTGCAAAGCGCTTTTTCGGCCGACGGAGTGCCGGGGAAATTTTACTGGCTGGGCTATACGGTCATTTTTGTCCCTGACACGGCCTTTGCCGCCAATGAAACTGTAAAAGTATCCATCACCGGAAATGCCCTGGACCTGGCCGATAACGGGCTTTCGCCGGCTTTCAGCAAATGGTACCGGACCTCTGCTTTGGTCGATATTACGGCTCCCGTGGTTACGGCCCACCAGCCGCTTTCCGTAGCGACGAACATATCCATCAGCACCGAGGTCAGGGCCTATGCCTCGGAGGCCCTGTCCGATTGGTCAACCAATTCCATCAGCTTGACCGACTCCGCCGGAACCAAGGTCACCGGCAACGCGGTATTGGGGTTGAATGACTCGATCCTGCAGTTTGCGCCCAGTTCCATCCTTAAATACAATACACTCTATACAGTGACCATAGACACCAGCCTGCGGGACCTGTGCTGGAACCGCCTGCAATCCCAGTATTCCTGGTCCTTTAGAACGGAGCTTGACACGGTCAAACCCATGGTGGTCTCCGTTTCTCCGGCGGCCGGCGAGGCCAATGTCACGGTGAATACCTCCATCACCATCTGCTTCTCCGAGCCCATGGATCATGCTACTGCCCAGGCCGCTCTGTCGCTGACCCCGGCAGTCGCCTTTTCCGGTTACAGCTGGCAGGGCGACACGTTGATGACAGCCACCCTGGCCGACACCCTTTCCTTCTACCGGCAATATCAGGTGACGGTCGGAACCGGGGCCCTGGACCTGTCTGGGAACAGCCTGGCCTCCGCCGGGAGCTCCAGCTTCACCACTGTCAGGGGCTTGTATGTCTGCTGCAATTCAGCAAACCAGATAAATTTATTTCAGCAGAATGATCTTAAACCGGAAGGATACCTCCCAAATCTCACCGGCGTCAAACAAGTTAAAATGTCGCCCAACGGCAACCGGGCCTATGTGCTGTGCGGAGGAAACCCCGGCCAGCTGCATTTCCTGGAAGTTAAGAACGGGAATAATGATCTGGGAAGCATCTCCGTCGGCAATGCCCCCTACAGCCTGGCGGTATCTGGCGATGGCAGCAGGCTGGCGGTAAGCGTCTCAGGGGACAACCGGGTGGTGATCATCAATCCCAATACCATGCAGAAAACCGACAGTTTTGCCGTCGGCAACACACCCACCGGGATACAATTCTCCAGCGACGGGCTTTACCTGTATGTGCTTTGCGCCAACAGCAGCCAGGTGGAGAGATATCTGTTGTCCGACCATGCCAGAATATATGTCGACATTGCCAACGGCGGTGAAGAAGCGGCCCTTACGCCTTCCGGCGGCCGCCTTTTCGCCACCAATGGCTGGGTGGTGACGGTGATCAGGACCTCGGACTTTACCAAGGAATTCACCATCAGCAATGTCAGCAATTATCCCTTTGGGCTGGCAGTTTCCCCGGACGGCGCCCATCTGGCGGTAAGCTGTTACCAGGAAAATCTTGTCAAGATCTATGACGCCACCGCCACCAGCGAACCGGCCCCGCTGGCTCAGGTAACTGCAGGCACCGGCCCCAAGGGTCTTTGCTACAGCCCGGACGGAACCAAACTCTACGTTTCCAACTCGGGCGACGGCACGGTCTCGGTAATATCCCGAAACGTGAATACCTATACGTTGCAAAGCAGCCAGACCATAACCGTCGGTTCCGGGCCCTGGGGCCTGGCGGTAACGCCGTAAATCTTATAACAAATATTATTCATATTAGTGCCTTTGTGTCTTTGTGGCAAAAAGAAAAACATTATGCTCACCAAATTAACCGTAAAAGACTACGCCCTGATAGAATCGCTGGAAGTGGATTTTGCCCCCGGCCTCAACATCCTGACCGGAGAGACCGGCGCGGGAAAATCCATTTTAATAGGCGCCCTGGGGCTGGCCCTGGGAGAGCGGGCCGATCTCGACAGCGTCCGCACCGGGGCCAAGGCGGCGGTGGTGGAGGCCGAGTTCAGCGTCAAGAGCTACCGCCCGGTGGCGGAACTACTGAAGGAACTGGAAACAGAGCCTTCGGTCGATCCCTTGATCGTGCGCCGGGAGGTGAACGCCGCCGGCAAGAGCCGGGCCTTTGTCAACGACAGCCCGGTGAACCTGGCCGGCCTGAAGCGCCTGGGCGACGTCCTGCTGGATATGCACGGCCAGCACCAGCACCAATCCTTGCTCTACGAGGAGCGGCACCTGGACTACCTGGACGCCTTCGGGCATCTGGAACCGTTGCGGGGGCAGGTGTCCCAGCTGTTCTCGGATTACCACAAGACCAAAAAGCAGCTGGACGAGCTGGTCCACAAGGAACAGCTGACCCGGGAGAAGATAGACCTGTACCAGTTCCAGCTAAAGGAGATCACTGACGCCGGCCTGCAGGCCGGGCAGGAGGAGGAACTGGAGAAGGAAAAGTTCATCTTAGAGAACACCGAAAAACTTTTCGCCTCGGCCAACCAGGCCTACGAGCTTTTGTACGACGGCGAGGGCTCCATAATCGAACGGCTGGGGACACTGGAAAACTTGTTCACCGATCTTTCCTCGATAGACGAACGCCAGAACGAAAGCCGGGACGCGGTACAGGGCTCGCTGGCCCAGCTGGAGGAGACCGCCCGGTCTTTGCGCCAATACCGGGACAAACTGCAGTTCGATCCCGAGCGGCTGGAAGTGATCCGCGACCGGCTGGACCTGATCAAAACGCTCAAGAAAAAATACGGACAGAAACAGGGTACCATCGAGGCGGTGCTGGAACACGCCCAACGGGTCAAACTGGAACTGGAAAGCGTGGAGCACGGCGAGGAGATCATTGCCAAGTTAAGGGCAGAAATGGAAAACGAAAGGCAGGAGCTGGAAAAGCAGGCCCTGTCGCTTTCCTCCAAACGGACCGAGGCCGCCAAAAAGCTTTCCAAGGAAGTGATCGGGCAGTTAAAGGACCTGGGGATGGAGAAAGCAGTGTTCAAGACCGAGGTCGCTCAGACGCCGGATACAGACGGGCTGGTGGAAGTCAAAAAACAAAGGCAGAAAACGGAATCGTGGGGCATTGACCAGGTGCGGTTCCTGATCTCTCCCAACCCCGGGGAAGACCCCAAGCCTTTGGCCAAGATAGCTTCGGGCGGCGAGATCTCCCGGGTGATGCTGGCCATCAAGACCATTTTGGCCGAGGCCGATGCCGTGCCGGTGCTGGTGTTCGACGAGATCGACGCCGGGATAGGCGGCCGGGTGGCCGAGGCGGTGGGCCATAAGTTGAAGGAGATCGGCAATAAGCGCCAGGTGCTGTGCATTACCCATCTGCCGCAGATCGCGGCCCTGGGCGATTCCCACTACGTGGTCAGCAAGCAGGAGAACAAGGGCCGGACCATCACCAATGTGCAGCAGCTGGACCAAAAACAGCGGGTGGACGAGCTGGCCCGGATGCTGGGGGGGAGCAAGATCACGGAAACAACCATCAAGCACGCCCGCGAGATGATAGGCGAAAAATGAGCAAGTCATACTTCCGAAGAAACATTTCCCGCCATATTAAACAAAACATTCTAATTGTCATCTTACTGTTTATGAACACTAAATCAACAATTGCCCAGACGGAAGATCCATACCTCTGGCTGGAGGATATTGACGGAAAACCGTCGATGGACTGGGTAAATCTGCAAAATACTGCTACCACGGACCTGCTTTCCAGCCCGCCGGAGTACCAGGAGATCTACCGGAACTGTCTGGAGATATATGATTCCGCCGACAGGATAGCCCGGCCGGGTATAAGGGGAGAGTTCATATACAATTTCTGGAAGGACAAGGACCACCAGCGGGGATTGTGGCGGAGGGCATCCCGGCAGAGTTATCTTGGGGGCGACTCGGAATGGGAAACGCTGATTGATATGGATGAGCTTTCCCGGAAAGATGGGGTCAACTGGGATTACCATGGCGTTTTCGGTTTGTTTCCTTCCTATTCAAGATTCCTGATTCAACTCTCCAGGGAAGGTGGTGATGCCACTGTTCTTCGGGAGTACGATGCTGTCAAGAAGTCCTTTGTGGAGGAAGGATTTTCCATGCCGGAGTCCAAGGGCGACGCCACTTATTTGGACGAGAACACCCTGCTGGTTTCCCGGGATTTCGGGGAGGGAACGCTGACCAGTTCCGGCTACTCGCGTCAGGTGCGGCGATGGAGGAGAGGGACGGACATCAAGGATGCGCCGGTGATCCATGAAGGCGCTGTGACGGATGTAGGTGTCTGGGCCGAATCGTTCAAAACGGCAGAGCGGGACTATCCCGTCATTATCCAGGAACACACGGCCTATTCCCGGACCATCTTCGGCTACGAGCAGGGGGATCTGATAAAACTCAATATACCGGACGACGCTTATATAACCGACTTCGTGAAAAGCCGGGCCATCATCCGGCTGAGATCGGACTGGAAGGCTGGCCGCCAGACATTCCTCCAGGGCTCGGTGATAAGCGCAGATTATCCGGCCCTGCTAAAGGGAAAACGCGACCTGAAACTGATAGCCTGTCCGGATGATAGCTCCAGCGTAGAAGATGTGATGGCCGCCGGCGACAAACTGCTGGTGAAAATGCTGAGAAATGTCAGGAGCGTCCTGTACACATGCGCCTACAAAAACGGCCGGTGGACCAAGACCAAGGTCGATACCCCGGAATACGGATCCATACAACTGGCCGCGGCCGACCTCTCGTCCGGCCAGTATTTCTACTACTATGAGGATTTTGTGACGCCGTCTGTACTTTATTATGCCGATGCCGGAAGCGGCGCCCAAAGGATGGTGAAGTCTATGCCGGCATATTTTGACGGCGGCAAGTACCGGGCACGGCAGTATCTGGCCAGGTCCAAGGACGGGACCATGGTGCCCTACTTTGTGGTGGGTCCAGAATCAATAAGATACGATGGAAGCAATCCCACCCTCCTTTATGCCTACGGGGGTTTTGAACATGCCATGTTGCCCTACTATCTTGAGGATTGGGGAAAGGGGTGGCTTGAAAAAGGAGGGGTCTTTGTACTGGCCAATATCAGAGGGGGCGGCGAGTTCGGGCCGCGCTGGCACCAGGCCGGTATCAAGGAAAAGCGTCAGGACGTGTTTGATGATTTTTATGCGGTCTCCGAGGATCTAATCTCCCGGAAGATCACCACTACCCGCCACCTGGGAATCATGGGGGGAAGCAATGGCGGTCTGCTGATGGGCGTGGCCCTTACCCAGCGGCCAGAACTTTACCGGGCCGTGGTCTGCGGGGCCCCGCTGCTGGATATGAAAAGGTACAACAAGCTGCTGGCCGGGGCCAGTTGGATGGCCGAATATGGGGATCCAGACATACCCGAAGAATGGGCCTACCTCAAAAAATATTCGCCCTACCACAACTTGAAGCCCGGGATTAAATATCCCGAGGTGCTGTTTACCACTTCCACCCGGGACGACCGGGTTCACCCCGGACATGCCCGCAAGATGGCGGCCAGGATGAACGAGATGGGGTGCAGGGTATTATATTACGAGAATACCGAAGGCGGCCACGGCGGATCGTCCACCAATGTCCAGCTGGCCAAAAGGTCCGCCTTGGAGTATACGTTCCTGTTGATGAATCTGAGATAAGAGGTACAACCATACCAATTCAGTAGCTGAAAGTATTTATATGGAAAGCATCAAGCCCGAGGTCACGCAGGAAAATATATTAGCTCTGCTGAAAGAAACCTTTGATCAGCCGATCATTAACCCGACCCCGCTTCAGGGAGGGTTGGTCGCCCAAACTCTGTCGTTCAAAGCCGGCGATGGCGAATATATCCTGCGGTTCATGACCGGTAAAATGGACGCCAGCTACCAGAAGGAAGCATTCATATACCAGAACTTTGCCTCGCCTGAGATACTGATACCGCCGGTTATCAAAGTCGGCAGTTATGGGGACCTGTTCTACTGCATATCCAAAAAAATGCCGGGACGAGGCCTCAAGTCAATGTCCAAGGATGAGTACGACCAGATCCTTCCGGATGTGATCAAGATCGCCCATGCCATTCATACCACCGATGTCACGCGGTGGAAGGGTTATGGCTGGATCGGCGACAATGGCAACGGGCTTTTCCCGTCCTGGAAGAAGTTCATCGCCCATGCCAACGAAGAAGAGCGTGCTGAAGGTTTTTTGGGTAAATGGCACGTTCTGTTCGATACCACATTCTTGAATCGCGCCCGATTTGATGAATACTATGGACGGATGATGCCCCTGCTTGAGGCCTGCCCGGAAGACCGTTATCTGCTGCACGGCGGGTATGGATATGACAATATGCTGGCCCAAGATGGCAAGGTGACGGCGGTGCTTGACTGGGAGGCCATGTACGGAGATTTTGCCTACGACATTGCCTGGATAGATTTCTGGCCGCGGGGCGTCGATCATGTTGAATTGTTTCGAAGGCACTATGCCGAGAAGGGCATGCCTCTTGGCAATTACCGCGAACGGGTAGCTTGTTATAAGCATTACATGGGACTGGATGCCATGAAGTTCTTTGCCAAGACCAACAACCGCGAGGCATACGGGTACGTCTGCCAGATCCTGGATAAATTGAAAATATGAAGCAGGCAACCACCACCGTAATTTAGCAACTAAGATATATATAGGGAGAATCTATTCATGTTCCATACTTTTGCCAAAGAGACAATCTGGGGCCTGATCCTGGGCTACGACGTCTTCACCAACCTGATCATGTTCTCGCTGGTCTATCTCTCGGTCTATTCCTGGTCGGTGATAATATACAAGCACCGCTATT
>JAURWH010000200.1 GCA_030655055.1 bacterium | reverse complement strand
CTGTGGGTCACCCCTGGCGTGCGCGTTTCCTTCCCCTTCGGCATGCACATCGACGCAGCCTTCGACTACAACCTTCAGACCAAGGACAGCACCCTGCCCTGGTTGACCAGGCAGCAGGACTGGCAGATCATCGCCGGTTTGAGCTATGCCCCGGTGAAGACCGCCGGACCCAAGGTCGCCCCCACCGCCAGCATCTCGGGTAAGGTCACCGATGCCAAGGGCAAGGGCCTGGCCGCCACCATCACCGCCGGCGGACTGACCGCCAACACCGATCCCGCCACCGGCGCCTACACCCTGGCCGGCCTGCCGATCACCAAGGCCCCGATGGAGATCAAGGCCGATGCCAAGCTGTACATCGTCAAGAGCGCCTCGATTATCCTGACCAAGAAGAACAAGAAGACCCCGGCCGTCCAGGACTTTGCTTTGGATCTGAAGCCCATCCCGATGGGCGCCGCCAAGGGCATGGTCAAGGATGCCATGGGAGCCCCGGTTGAAGCCAGCATAGCCTTTGCCGGACCCAAGGCCGAGACCGCCAAGGTCGTCGCCGGAGCCTACAATGCCAACCTGCAGGTCGGCAACTACACCGCCACCGTCACCGCGGCCGGCTACTTCGACAAGATGGCCACCATCGCCATCACCGAGAAGGGCACCGCCATGAATGACTTCGCCATGCTGAAGAAGGGCGCAGTGGTTCCGGTTGAGGTCGTGTGGACCGCCGCCAACAAGGCCATGATCAAGACCGTCAACGTGGAAGCCCTGGTCAAGATGATCCAGGACAATCCCAAGGCCAAGGTGGTCATCACTGCCAACGTCGACCGGGTCGGTGGCAAGAAGATGAACCAGACCTTAGCCACCCAGAGAGCTGATGCCATCCGGGCCGAGCTGGTCAAAGCCACCATCGACGCCGCCCGCATCACCACCGTTGGCCAGTTGGTCACCCCCGCCGGCAAGACCAATGCCGCCCGGGCCCTCAACACCAAGGTGGAAGTTTCCTTCGTAGAATAAGCAAGCTTAACACGGCATAATAAAGAGCCCCGCTGTTTACAGCGGGGCTCTTTATATTATACCAATAACGGTCACCGCGAGCGCGGCTTCATGGGATTTCAAACGAAGCGGTCCAACAAGCAACCAGTCGGATTATTTCGCCAGTAAGGCAGGGGGACATCTCGTAATGACGTTTTAGCTCTTCCGGCGCTGCTTCTTGGCCTGCTGCCACAGGGCTTCCAGGTCCTCCAGGCTGCTCTGCTTGAAGGTCTTGCCGGTCTTTGCCAGCTGCTGCTCAATGTACTTGAAGCGCCGGGTGAATTTCTCCGATGTCAGCCGCAGGGCGTCCTCGGGATCGATCTTCAAAAAGCGGGACAGGTTGACCAAAGTGAACAGGATGTCTCCCAACTCGTCCTGGATCTCCTTTTTGTTGCCCTTGCTGTAGGCCTTGGAGAATTCCCCCAGCTCCTCCTCCAGCTTGGCGAAGGCCCCGTCGATGTGGTCCCAGTCAAAACCCAGCCGGGCGGCCTTGTCTTGGATCCGGTGCGCCTTCAGCAGGGCCGGCAGGCGGCGGGGGATGCCGTCCAGGGCCGAGCGCCGGACGTTCTTTTTCTCCTGGTACTTGATCTCCTCCCAGTTCATCAGCACTTCTTTGGCGTCCCTGGCATGGCCCTGGGCAAAGACGTGGGGGTGGCGCCGCCGCATCTTCTCCGCATGACAGGCGGCCACCTGGTCGATGTCGAAGAGTTTTTTCTCGGCCGCCATCTGGGAATGGAAGATGATCTGGCCCAGCAGGTCTCCCAGCTCCTCCTTCATTTTGACCGGGTCGTTCTCGTCAATGGCCTCCAGCACCTCGTAGGCCTCTTCCAGCAGGTAGGGCTTGAGGGTCTTGGGGGTCTGGACCCGGTCCCAGGGGCAGCCGCCGGGGGCGCGCAGTCGGGCGAAGATGTCCACCAGTTCGTAGAACGGTTTGCCTTGGGGCTGTTTGCGGTTTGGCAGTTTAGTGTTTGTCGTTTTTTTCGTTTTGATCGGCATGGTTGGCTTAAATATCCTTTGGGAAGTTGTTCCTGTTGTCAGCACCCGGACTCTTGATTCTTTATTGATCGCAGGCACAAGCACTGGTTATTATTTTACTCGATCACACCACCACCCTTGGCAGCATGGGATTGATCCTGGTCACCACCTCGTAATTTATGGTCCCGATCCACTGGGCCAGCTGTTCGGCGGAAAGTTGCTCCCTGCCTTGCTTTCCCAGCAGCACCACTTCGTCCTCCGGCTTGACCCCGGGGATGTCGGTGATGTCGGCCATGCACAGGTTCATGCAGACCCGGCCCCGGATGGGGGCCCGCTTTCCCCTGATCAGCACGTAGGCGGTGTTGGAAAGTTTCCGGTCATACCCGTCGTAATAGCCCACCGGCAGCACCGCGATCCTGGTCTTGCGGCTGGTCCTGAAGGTGCAGCCGTAGCCTATGTATTCCCCGGCCGCCACCGTTTTCACCTGGGCCACCCTGGTCTTCCAGGACAGCACCGGCTCCAGTTTGAATTCCGAACCCTGCTCCTTAAGCGAGACCATGGTCTCGCGCGAGGGCCACAGCCCGTAAAGCCCGATGCCGATCCGGGCCAGCTGGAGGCGGGTCTGGGGAAAGACCAGCGAGGCCGCGGTGCAGGCGATGTGATTTACTGCCGCCTTAAAGCCTTTTTTCTCCAGCTCGGCCAGCATCTGGTGGTATCTCTGTAACTGCCGGCCGGCGAAGCCGCGGTCGGTGGTGTCCTCGATGTTGGCGAAGTGGGTGGAGTATCCCTCCAGCACCAGGCTCTTTGACCCCTTGATCATTTTGGCCAGCAGCAGCGCGCCTTTCAGGTCCACCCCCTGGCGGTTGGTGCCGGTCTCCAATTTCAGGTGGAGGTATATTTTCTTTTTGGTCTTCAGGGCTTTCAGCTTCAGCACTGTTTCCCGGTTGTAGACCGTCAGCCGCAGGTCGTGCAGCGCCGCTTCGGACAGCCTTTCCAGGGGCACGTATCCCAGCACCAGCACCGGAAGCTTTATTCCCCGGCGGCGCAGTTCCAATCCTTCGTCCCCCGAGTTGACCGCCAGCCAGCCGGCCAGCCCGGAATCCTGGATCATCCGGGCGGTCTGAAATGCTCCGTGGCCGTAGGCGTTGGATTTTACCACCGGGCAAAGTTTTGTCCCGTCACCAAGTAGGCCGCGGAAGGCCTGCAGATTTTTTAACAAAGATTTTTGACTGAGCTCAACCCAGATCAGGTGATCATTTGCCGCGGTTTTTTGCATGTTTTAAAGTGTCCTTACAGTGGAAATTTTATCCGCCTACGCAGAATACCACCCCGATATATCGGGGTGGATGAATGCACAAATAAAAGATGCTTCGGCGGATGTCGTTGATTACACAAGTCAGATAGCCCCGCCCTGGGCGAGGTAACCTAGGGTCTTGGTACTACGCCTATGTACCTCTACTCCGGCGTACAAGCACTGCTACGCCCGTGGGGCTCCATGATTTGACCTGTATTTCATATATTCTACTACTTTTATGGCCTGCGATGCAATAATATTTAAAAAAAAGAAAAATAACTATTGCTTTTTAGGTCAAAATGTGATAAAAATTAAGATTAAAGCACAAGTTAAGCAAAATGACAGAACCTATAAACAATTCATTGCCTTCGCCCAGCATGGAATCCCTGTTCTACATGCTGGCCACTTCGGCCCTGGTGAACCTGGGCGAAGTGCCCAACCCGGTGGACCAAAAGAAGAAGACCGACCTGGTCATGGCCTGTCACAACATAGACACGATCACCTTGCTGCAGGAAAAGACCAGGGGAAACCTGACCCCGGCCGAGGACCGGTTGTGCATGGAGATACTTAACGAGCTGCGGCTTAAATACGCCGCGGCTTCGCAAGTAAAGAAATAAAAACTTTTAGGAGGAAAACGTCATGTCCCAGAAGAGGTTTGGGTTTTTCCTTATCGCAGCTGCGGTTTTGGCCTTTTGTGGCTTAACCGCCCAGGCGCAGGATGGCAAGACCACTCATACCGTTCTATTGGACGAGACACTGCATGGCCTGGCCGAACAGTATCTCGGCAACCCGGCATCCTGGCCCATAATCTATAACGCCAACAAAGACAAGATCGAAGATCCGCATTGGATATTTCCCGGGCAGGAACTGGTCATTCCCCTGACCCCGGAAGCCATGGCCGCCGCCCCGGACACCTCCAAGGTGATAACCCCGGCGGCGGTTGACACCACGCCGGTCCAGGTGCAGGCCGCCCCGGAACCTGAACCAGAGCCGGAGCCGGAACCGGAACCGGAGCCCCAGACCGCCGGTCCGGTAAGAATCTCGGGCGGCCAGGTGGTGGTCAAAAAACTGATCGTGCCGGTGGTCTCCGAGGAACTGGTCTTTTCCTCGGGCTACATTACGGCCGAAGAGGAAAAGCCCCTGGCGTACATCAACGGCGCAGACAAGCCCATCAGCGATTATCTGATGCCCAACGACATCGTTTACATAACGGCCGGCAGCAACAGCGGGCTTAACGTCGGCGATACCCTGACCATCTATCGCATAGGCGACAAGGTCTCCCACCCCCAGACCGGCCAGAAACTGGGCAAGATCGTGACCATCGTGGGCCTGGTACGGATGACCGAGGTGGGGCCGCAGTCGGGCAAGGCCAAGATCATCCACAGCATGGAAGCCATTTCCCGCAAGGAGATGCTCAAGCGTTACGAAAAATTCAATGTTCCCAAAGTCACCATGGGAGACCCCATGCTGACCGTGGCCAAGACCCCGGAAGGTTTCATCGTGGCCACCAAATCACCGGTCGAAGCGGCCACCGCCTACCGGGTGGTCTTCCTGGACAAGGGGACCGACGACGGCATCGGCATCGGCGACATCTTTGAGATCTACCGCCTGCAGGGCAAGATGTCCAATCCGGCCGGAGGCGATAAGGTTGAGAAGCTGGAAAGGGTGATCGGCAGCATTCAGGTGCTGAATCCCCGCCCGGCCACCTGCTCGGCCTACATCAACAATTCTGTCATAGAGGACATCAAGACCGGCGACCGGATCCGGCTGATAAAAAAAGTACCACTCCAGCAGTAACTAAACATAAAACCTCTGAGGTAAAGCAAGCAACAATGGCCGCACAAAAAAAACTGATCGGAGAGATTTTGGTTTCGCTGGGATACGTCTCGGTGGAGCACATCAACGAAGCCCGGCGCCATCAGATGCAGGGCGAGGGCAAGAAGATCGGTGAGTGCCTGGTGGAACTGGGATTTCTGGGGCACGAGGACATCAAGCGGGCGCTATCCATCCAGGAAATAGATTAAGAGCTTATCCCCAAATAACAATTTGGGCATAAACGGCTGCAAACCCGCCATACCACGTCACGCTCATTCCCCGTATCGCTGCGGATACGCTTCACTCGCTTTCCTCGTCTGGCAATGGTTCGACAAACTCACCACATGCTTTTCGCTCGTTTATGCTAACCCAAAGCTTATTTAAGGATAAACTCTAAGTCCGGCCCCCCTAAACATTTCAACAGAGGTATTATGTCCCCGGTAAATAAAAGTTCAGAGTTGTTGCGCAATGTTTACTTGTTCAACGACCTCTCCCAGCCGGAGCTGGAAAAGATAATGGGCCTGGCCTACGACAAGAGCTATGAGAAGGAGGCGGCAGTTTTCCAGGAGGGCGAGATCGGAGACGCCTTTTACATCGTGACCGAGGGCGAGGTCCGGATCTCCACCATGGTGCCGGGGGTGGGCGAGGAGGCCTTAAAGATACTGCGTCCCGGGGAGTATTTCGGGGAGATGGCCCTGATCGACGATTTCCCCCGTTCGGCGGCGGCCATTGCCCACCAGGGTCCGGTGAAGCTGCTGGCCATTTACAAAAGGGATTTCAAAAAGATGCTTTCCGAGGACAAAGAGCTGGCCTACAAGCTGCTGTCGGTTTTCATCAAGACACTGTCCTCCCGGTTGCGGGAGACCAACGAAAAACTGAAGAGCATTTTTGCCATGGCCAAGGCTTTCTAAGGTCAATGTAATTTTGCCAAACGAGGTTGAATGATTTTTCGGCCTCGTTTTGGTTTTTTACGGGGGCGGTCTGGGGGCAGACAGGATTTACATGATTTTACGGCAAATTCGGGGGATATAACCTAAACGACCATAATCCGGCATTTGCTGGTTGGTGCTTAAACGCTCATTTAAAAAGGAAAAAATGCGAAAATTTCTGATTATAACGATGGCGGCCGCTGTTATGCTGTCCGCCGGATGCTGCCGGCAGGGCCTGGGAAATTCAAAACCTTTCAAGCTGAAACTTTCCCAGCTGACGGCAGACCAGGAAAAGTATGCCGATAAGTTGATAGCAGTAAAGGGCGAACTGAGCAATGCGGGCGCCAACTATTTCACCGACCTTAAGGTGACCCTCAGCGACGGCCAGGGGAACAGCATCCGGGTCCAGCCCTGGCTGCCCATTTCGGTGCCACCGCCCCGTCCCGGCGGGCCCAGGAACCGTCCGGCCCTGATCTCGGATTATCTGGGTAAAACCCTCAGGCTGGTCGGGAAGTGGGTCAAGCAGGATGAAGGTTTTATTTTGCAGGTGGAGAAGGCCGAGCCGGCGGAATAAAAAAGGCCCCTGCAACCAGGGGTCAAAGAGGCCAAATGGGATTGACTATATTCCGGCATTGGGGTATATTTGAGAGCAGTTACATTTCTGCACTTTAAGGGCCAAGGCCCAACAGAACCGGCGCCGCAAACGCCATAAGGAAGAAAAATGAAAACTCTAAGAAACATGCCCAAGGCCCTGAAGGCCGCCCTGAAGCTGGAGCACAAAGGCAGCGCCTTTTACCTGAAGATGTCCCAGAAGACCGGGAACATCCTGGCCAGAAAACTTTACGACCAGCTGGCCCTGCAGGAGGTGGAGCACATCGGCCGGATCAACGAGATCTACGCCGCCATCATCCAGGGACAGGCCTGGCCGGTGCCGCCCGGAAAAAAGACGGGCTTTCTGGAAAGCGGGATCAAGAAGCTTTTTCTCAAGCTCAACCGGGACGGGGTAAAGCTGAAGCCGGACAACACCTCGGGGATGAAGGTGGCCATGGACATGGAATGGTACAGCTACAAGATGTATGAAAAGCTGTGGAAGGAAGCGGTGGACGGCCCGGAGAAGGATTTCTTCAAACACCTGATGACCGAGGAGACCAAGCATTACGAGGCGCTCTCCAACGTCTATGCTTACATGACCAACAACGGCGACTGGCTGGAGCGCTCGGAAAGCGAAACCTGGAACTGGATGAACTCATAGCCACAAAGCGGTGCACTGAGTTTATCGAAGCGACACCAAGACACTAATTACTATGGGTCTTCATATTGCACTTGATCTTGGAACTCTGCTCGTCCTTTCATAAAGTCCTTTCCAGTTCTCCGCCAGCCAGGCCAGGCCCAGCATGGCCGCGGTCAACAGAGCCACACCCAGCAGCGACTGCCGGGGATCAAGTTCGAGTTTCAGGAAATACAGCGGCCGGCCGTAGACCAAAGTGATGTGCACCCAGTAGACCAGCAGGGAGTGCCGCCCCAGCAGGCGCATCAGCGAAAAACTCCGGGGCTTAAAGAGCAGGCAGAGCATGAAGCTGCCCGACAGGACCAGGATCTGGATCCCGATCCGGATGACGGCATATTCCGGGCTGTTGCGCCAGAAACTCCATCCGGCCCCGTGGGGGACGTGCTTGGCCCAAAGGTTGCCCCCGATGATCAAGACCCAGGCCAGGACGGCCAGCCCCAGGTTCAGGAAGATGCTTTTGTTCCGGTCCTGTTTGTATTCCGCGGTCAGCAGGCCCACTGCGGCTCCGCCGAAGGCGAAGGCCAGCCAGGGGAATATCGGGAAATATCCGTAATCGAAACGCCGGCCCAGGTATTCGCCCAACAGCCAGGGCAGGGACTTGACCGTGGTGGAATTCTGAACCAATGGCGTGAAGGCGGCCAGGGCGGAGGCCCCCGCCAAAAGAAGAACCAGGCGCCAGCGGTTTGAACGGACCGCCCAGAACAACAGGCCCAGCGCCATCAGGGAGACCCCGATGGTATTGAGGATGTCCACTTTAAACATCTTATGCCACTGACGCCACTCCGTCCACTGGACGAACTCCTGCAGGCGGAACAAAACTGCCAGCCCCAGCACCTGCAGGCCGCGTTTGACCGAGAGCCAGAGTTTGGGCAGTAGCGTCATATCCGAATTGTCCACTTTGCCGTAGCCCAGGGCCATGGCCAGCCCGGCCAGGAAAAGGAAGGCCGGGGCGGGGAATCCTCCCAGCAGCTGGGACTTGCCGAAAAAGGCGTACAAACGGTACTGGGGCGCCAGCCAGGCGTCTATGGCATGGGTCTGGATCATCAGGATCACGGCCAGTCCCCTGGCCCAATCGATGTGAATGAGCCTGAATTTTGAGGCGTCTTTATTATTCATAAGACATGATTATACCCAAACCGCGGCAAACTGTCAAAATATTTCCGCTAAAAAACGAAGAGGAGCAACAGCCATGCAGGAACTGGCCGTAGAAAAAAGGAAGGTGCCGGTCATCATCCGCTGTACCGACTGCGAGGAGATCAAGGGCGAGCTTTTCCTGAGCTTGTTCTCCAAGAACCACAGCGGCCCGGAAACCGCGCTGGAATTCATGAACAGTCCGGAGCGTTTTTTCGTGCTTCGGCTGGACGCCGAACCTCCGGTGCGGATGATGAACAAGGACCGGATCGTGGAGATCGAGGTCAGCGCCGAGGCCGAGCTGGCCGGACAGGACCTTTCGGGGATGGGGGCCAAGGAGGAGCCGATGGAGGTCCATTTCAACAAGCAACATTCCCTGAAGGGGAACGCCTTTGTGGAACTGCCGCCCGCCAAATCGCGGCTGGTGGATTTTTTGAACCAGGAGGAAAAATTCTTCTTGCTCCGGACAGAGCAGACGGTGCACATCATTAACCAGCGGCAAATAAGCTTTGTAACTCCCAGGAGATGAAAATGGCCAGAATCGACACTTTCTTTAAAGCCATGTCAGATTATCAGGCGGCTGAATTCCAGCTGAACAGCGAGGCCGAGCCCCAGTTCGTCATAGGGGGATCGCTGCAATCGGTCTCCAAGCAGAAATTCTCCCGGCAGGAGGTGATGAGCCTGCTGTCCGAGATCATGCCGGAGAACATCCGGGAAAAACTGATGAGCCAGCCCACGGTGGACTTCAGCTACAAGTCCCCCCAGGGGGCGGAATACCAGGGAAAGGTGACCATGCAGGGCCAGCATCTTTCGGCCCTCTTCGTGCCGGCCGCGGCGGTGGTAACGGAATCGTTCAATCCCCCGCCGTCTCAACCACCGGCAACTGAAACTCCCCGGCCGGCGGCTCCCGCCGCTCCGGTTCCTGCCCCAGCCCAAACCATGTCCGAGCAGCAGGAATCCAAATATGCCAAGGTATACCGGGAAGCCGAAATAGACAAACTGTTGAAACTGCTGGTGGAGCGCAAGGGCTCGGATCTGCACCTCTCCAGCGGGGAAAAGCCCATCTTCCGGATCGACGGTGACATCAAGCGGATGGATGAATTTCCGGTGACCACCCCGGCCGCCGCAGAGCGGATGCTGTACCAGATAATGGAAAAGCGCTACCGCGATGATTTTGAAGGCGACAACGACACCGATTTTGCCTACGAGATCCCCGGGGTGGCCCGTTTCCGGGTCAACATATTTCTGGACCGCAAGGGCATGGGCGGGGTGTTCCGGGTGATCCCCACCAAGGTGGTGACGGTGGAGGACCTGAACATCTCCATGGCCATCCAGAACCTGTGCAACCTGAACAAGGGGCTGGTGCTGGTGACCGGACCCACCGGCTCGGGAAAGTCCACCACTCTCTGCGCTTTGGTGGACCTGGTCAACCGCACCCGGGCCGGGCACGTCATCACCCTGGAGGACCCGATAGAATTCGTGCACGAGAACAAGAAGTGCCTGATCAACCAGCGGGAGGTGGGACCCCACACCGCTTCGTTCAAGAACGCCCTGCGGGCGGCTTTGCGCGAGGACCCCAACATAGTGCTGGTGGGCGAGATGCGCGACCTGGAGACGGTCTCCATCGCCATCGAGACCGCCGAGACCGGCCATTTGGTCTTCGGCACCCTGCACACTTCCACCGCCGCCTCCACCGTGGACCGGGTGATCGAGCAGTTCCCGGCCGACCGCCAGGAGCAGATCCGGATCATGCTTTCGGAATCGCTTAAGGGCGTGGTCTCCCAGACCCTGTGCAAGAAGATCGGCGGGGGCCGGATAGCGGCCATGGAGATATTATTGGGCATCCCGGCGGTCTCCAACCTGATCCGGGAATCCAAGACCTACCAGCTGCCTTCCATCATCCAGACCAACCGCAAGATGGGAATGGTCAGCCTGAACGAGTCATTGATGGAGCTGGTCAATCTGAAGAAAGTTGAGGCCAGGGAGGCCTACATGAAGGCGCTGGACAAGCCGGATATTTTGAACCAGTTGAAACGCGACGGGCACAGCACGGCCTTCATCGATGATGTGAAATAGGCAGCCTCAGTTTTCCCTGCCGCCAAGAAAACAAGGGATCTTCAGGGATCATATAAAACAAAGTCAAAGCCGCAGCCAAGACACCCCGGGTCTTCCGGGGCCTTGGCCTTTCGGCGTTTGCTTGAAATCATCTTTCCGGGATATGGTATAACCATAAGATACAAAAACATTCCATAAGGAAGCCTATGCCGCAAATCATGGTTGAAAAATTGATCAAAACCTTTCAGGTGGCAGAACGGTCAACCGGTTTCATGGGAGCCGTGAAAGGATTGGTCCATAGAAAATATCGAACCGTCAATGCCCTTGACGGAATTGATTTTTCCCTGGATCAGGGGGAATTGGTGGGATTGATCGGCCCCAACGGAGCGGGGAAAAGCACCACGGTTAAGATCCTTTCAGGGATCATGGTGCCGGATTCCGGCCGGGTGGAGGTGATGGGGCGCATACCCTGGAAAGAAAGGATAGAATCGGTGCGGCACATCGGCGTGGTGTTCGGGCAGCGAACCCAGCTTTGGTGGGATCTGCCGGTGATAGAGTCTTACCAGCTGCTGAAGGACATCTACCGGATCCCCGACCGCCAATATAAAAACCATTTGGACAGGTCGGTGGAACTGCTCGACCTGAAAAGCCTGCTGGACGTCCCGGTGCGGCAGCTTTCGCTGGGACAGCGGATGAAATGCGACCTGGCGGCGGTGTTGCTGCATTCTCCCAAAATACTGTACCTGGATGAACCGACCATCGGCCTGGATGCCGTCAGCAAACTGGCCATCCGCGACATTATCGGCCGGATCAACCGCGAACAGGGCGTGACGGTCATACTGACGACCCACGACATGGATGACATCGAAACGTTGTGCCGGCGGGTGATCGTCATCAACCAAGGCAAGATATTCATGGATGGCACCCTGCAACAGCTGCGGTCACTGGTGACCACCGAAAGGCGGCTGATTGTTGATATGGAAGACGCCGGAGCGATGGTGAGCGATCCCGATGCCGAGCTGATAAAACGCGAAGGCCACCGGGTGTGGCTGCGGTTCGATCCGGAGCGGGTTGCGATCACGGAACTGATCAACCGGATCGCCGGGGCGCACCAGATCCGGGATCTTTTTGTGGAAAACCCGCCGATCGAGGAGATCATCGCCAAATTATATGGCAGGGCGGCGCTATGAAACCCTACTGGGCCATCTTTAAAACCCGCTGTGCGGTGATGCTCCAGTACCGGACGGCGGCCGTCGCCGGCTTTTGCACCCAGCTTTTCTGGGGGCTGATCCTGGTAATGCTTTACCAGGCTTTGTACCACTCTTCATCGGGACCCAAACCGATGACCCTGCCGCAGGTGATAAGTTACATCTGGCTGGGGCAGGCCATGCTGCTGGTGCTGCCGTGGTCAAACGACCGGGATGTGATGCAGATGATCAGGGACGGCGGCGTGGGGTACGAGTTGATAAGGCCGGTCAGGCTCTATGGGATGTGGTACTCCAGGTTTCTGGCCACCAAGGTTGTGCCCATGACCATGCGCTCCATTCCCATATTCCTGATCGCCATCCCGTTCCTGGGGCTGCAGCCCCCGGCCTCGTCCCCTGCTGCCATAGCATTTGCCATCGCAATGCTGTTCGGCATCCTGCTCAGCACCTCGATCGTGGTCTGCATGAATATCCTGTTCTTCTGGACCGTTTCGGGCGAGGGACTTTCCCAGCTGCTGATGGTCTTCACCTTTCTCTTCTCCGGCACCTACATTCCGCTGCCGTTGCTGCCGGACTGGTCCCAACCCATCGTCAGTTTCCTGCCCTTCCGGGGACTGATGGACATTCCCTTCCGGCTTTACCTGGGGCAATTGCCGGTCAGAGAGTTGCCGCGCCTGATGCAGGGACAGTGTCTGTGGATCATCTTTTTCGTCTTGGCCGGGCACCTGCTGCTCCGGCGGGGCTTGAAATTGGTCGTCATCCAGGGAGGTTGAAATGATCAATGCAATAAAACTGTGGGGCCGGTATGCAAGGCAGGCCGTGCGGAGCCAGCTGCAATACCGGGCGTCGTTCATCATGCGGGTATTCGGGCAATTGGTGCTGCATGCGCTGGAAGCGGTGGTCATCTTGGCGCTGTTTGACCGGTTCGGCTCGATCCGGGGGTGGCGCCTGCCGGAAGTTTTGCTGTTTTACGGGATAGCCCATATTTCATTTGCCGTGGCCGAGGGAACGGCCCGGGGGTTTGACCTATTTCCCCGCCTGGTCAAATCAGGAGATTTTGATATCCTGCTGCTGCGCCCCCGCAGTACTGCGCTGCAGGTGTCGGTCAGTGATTTCCAATTGCTGCGGATCGGCCGGCTGGCCCAGGGAGCGGCAGTATTGGCCTGGGGAATGCTGACGGTCAATGTAGCCTGGTACTGGACCCATCTGCTGATACTGCTGTCAGCCTTGACCGGGGCCACCTGCATGTTTTACGCTCTGTTTGTTTTTCAGGCCACGGCGTCATTCTGGACGGTGGAATCACTGGAGGTGATGAACATGTTCACCTATGGCGGGGTGCAGACCACCCAGTATCCGCTGGAGATCTACCAAAAATGGTTCCAGCGTTTCTTCATCTTCGTCATTCCCCTGGGATGCGTCACCTACCTGCCGGTGGTGGCGCTGCTGGGCCGGGAGGATGCTATATTCCACAGTCCGGTATGGCTGCAAACCACGGCGCCGGTCATGGGAGTACTGTTCCTGCTGGCCTCGCTGTACCTTTGGGAATTCGGGGTGCGGCACTACCGGTCAACCGGCAGCTGAGAAAAGTCAAACAGTCAATCACAATACCAAAAACATCAACGTTCAATCAAAAGACACTATCATGTTCTGGCAAACCATATCCCAATCCGTCAGTCAAAGCGCTTCCTTCAAAAAGCTGTTTCAGCTGCTGCCTTCAGACCGCTCCAGCCTGGGCCTGACCGGGCCGGCCGAGACCGGCAAGGCGCTGATAGTCTGCAGTCTTTTAGAAAGGACGGAGCATCCCCTTTTATGGCTGCTGCCCACCGAAGAGGAGGCCGAGCGCCAGCGGGACAATCTTACTGCCCTGCTGGGCGACGGTCTGATTAAACACTGGGCGGCCTGGGACGTGATGCCGGGCGAGGAGCGGGAGCCGGACCTGGAACTGCTGGGCAGCCGGATCGAATCGCTGGAGCATCTTTTTGCCGGCTCCCGGGGGGTGGTGATCAGTTCCGCCCGGGCTTTGATGCAAAAGACCATGGCGGCCCACGATTTCAACCAGGGCCGGCTGGATCTGGCGCTGGGGCAGAAACTGGACCGAGATGAACTGATCTCCAAACTGGTGGCCGGAGGTTACGAGCGGCAGCCGGCGGTGTCCGGCTTCGGCGAGTACGCGGTGCGGGGCAGCATCATCGACGTGGCCACCCTGGGTAACAGCCAGCCCCTGAGGCTGGAGATATCGGACGAAACGCTGGCCTCGATGCGGACCTTCGGGCTATCCGACCAGCTATCCAACCAGAAACTGGACAAGGCAAAGATACTGCCCTGCCGGGAGGACCTGAACCGGGCGGTGCTGCTGCTGGACCACTTCCCCAAAGACTCCCTGCTGTTGTGGGACGAGCCCCAGGAAGTGGGGATGGAGTGGCGGCAGGAGGCCGAGGAGGTGCTTGATTTCGGGGCCGACGAAAGATTCTCCGAACCCAGGGAGCTCACCGCCCGGCTGGAGGAGCACAGCCGGATCATCATGACCTCGGGAGCGGGCTTCGGCAGTTTTGAGGGAGCCGAGCCGGCCAACCAGGTCAAGATATCCATCGGCCCGGTGGAGCCCTTCATGTCCAACCTGGAACTGCTGGAGCAAAAGCTCAACAAGCTGGAGGCCGAAAGCTTCGTCACCCACCTGCTATGCGATAATTCCGGACAGCAGGGGCGGCTGAAGGAGATAATAAGCCCGGAGGCTTTGGCCAAGGTCCAGGGGGTGGAGGTGGCCGGGCTGCACGCCGGGTTCATATTCCCCGAGGGGAAGATCTGCGCCATTACCGAACGGGAGATCTTTGCCCGGGAGCGCCACCGCCGCTTCCGCCGCTTCTTCAAGGGGGGCAGCGCCATCCGCAGCCTGGAGACCCTGAAGTCCGGCGATTACATGGTGCATGTGGACTACGGCATCTGCCAGTACAAGGGCCTGGTGGACCTGGAGCTGAACGGGCAGAAGACGGAATGCCTGCTGCTGTTCTTTAGGGACAACGACAAGCTCTACGTCCCCATCGAGCACATGAAGCGGGTGCAGCGCTATTCTTCAGAGGAAGGCTTCGTGCCGGTGCTCTCCAAGCTGGGGTCCAAGGCCTGGGAGGAGACCAAGGCCCGGGTCAAAAAAGCGGCCAAGGACATGGCCGGGGAATTAGTGGCGTTGTATGCCCAGCGTAAATCCCAGGCCGGCCACCGCTTCTCCGAGGACACCCAGTGGCAGAAGGAGCTGGAGGCCTCGTTCATGTACCAGGAGACCCCGGACCAGTTGAAGGCCATTGCCGAGATCAAGACCGACATGGAGTCCGACAAGCCCATGGACCGGCTGCTGTGCGGGGACGTGGGCTACGGCAAGACCGAGGTGGCACTGCGGGCGGCCTTCAAGGCGGCCATGGACAACAAGCAGGTGGCGGTGCTGGTGCCCACCACCGTGCTCTGCGAACAGCATTACCAGACCTTTAAGGAACGGCTGGCCGACTACCCCGTCAAAGTGGAGATGCTGTCGCGCTTCCGCCGTCCGGCCGATATCAAGGAAGCGGTCAAGGCCATCGGGGCCGGAGGGGTGGACATCGCCATCGGCACCCACCGCCTGCTGCAGAAGGACGTCAAGTTCAAGAACCTGGGCCTGCTGGTGGTGGACGAGGAACAGCGGTTCGGAGTGGCCCACAAGGAAAAGATAAAGCAGTTCTGCCAGAACGTGGACGTGCTGACCATGACCGCCACCCCCATTCCCCGTACTTTGCACATGTCGCTCTTGGGCGTGCGGGACATCTCCAACATCGAGACCCCGCCCAAGGACCGGCTGGCGGTGGTGACCGAGATGATGCCCTGGAACGAGGCCCGGATCAAGGAGGCCATCTTAAGGGAGCTGGACCGGGGCGGGCAGGTGTTCTTCCTTCACAACCGGGTGCAGTCAATAGGGGCCATGACCGCCCTGCTGTCGCGCCTTTTGCCGTCGGCCGAGATCGCCTATGCCCACGGCCAGATGGACGAGCGGGAGCTGGAGAGCGTGATGCTGGCCTTTACCGCCCGGCGCTACGACGTGCTGGTGGCCACCACCATCATCGAATCCGGCCTGGACATGCCCAACGTCAACACCATCATCATCAACCGGGCCGACCGTTTCGGGCTGGCCCAGCTTTACCAGCTGCGGGGCCGGGTGGGCCGCTCCAGCAAGCGGGCCTACGCCTACATGCTGGTGCCAAAGGGCGGCAAGATGACCGACATCGCCCGCAAGCGCCTTCGGATCATCGAAGAACTTTCCGAGCTGGGCTCCGGCTTCCAACTGGCTTTGAGGGACCTGGAGATCCGGGGGGC
>JAURWH010000199.1 GCA_030655055.1 bacterium | reverse complement strand
CGATAGTCTTCAGGCTATCGCAAAAATCAGTTATATAATCAACCTTCGTAAACATAAAAACCAACAGTTATAAAGGAAACCCATGGCAATCAAAACAACCTTAGGCAACCTGTTCTTCAAATGGCGCAGTTACACGCCCATTCCGCTGCTTTTAGCGGCCCTTTATTTCGCCAGACCCAGCTGGTGGTCTCTGGCCCTGGGGATCGCGGTCACCTTTGCCGGCGAGGCCGTCCGGATCTGGGCGCTGTCCTATGCCGGCGGCAGCACCCGCACCCTTTCCCCTGATGTGGGCCGGCTGATCACCGGCGGGCCTTTCGGCTTTGTCCGCAACCCGCTTTACGTGGGGAATTTCCTGGTCTCGCTGGGCGTGTGCCTGGCCGCCTGGCCCTGGATGCCCTGGATGATACTGGTCTTCATCGGCGCCTTCTTTTTGCAGTACGTGTTCATCGTGGCGTTGGAGGAGGAGACCCTGGCCGGCAAGCTGGGAGCGGAGTACCAGGAATACTGCCAAAAGGTACCGCGCTGGCTGCCGCGGCTCAGCCACTTCGGCCCGCGCTTCCCGGAAAAGGGCGACACCAAGGCGGCTTTCCGGGCCGAGCGCCGCACCCTGCAGACCGTGTCCATCACCCTGCTGGTGGTGGTGGGGATATTCATGTGGCGGGTAATGAAGGGATACTGACGGATTTTTGCCACAGAGGCTCAGAGACACAGAGTGATACTTGCTCTTGTTAATGCCTGGTTGTGGATGTTTGAATTCTCCTCCGTGCCTCTGTGTCTCTGTGGCCGGTTATTTTTCTAACAACTATGAACAGTTTGCTGTATCTCCATAACCAGTACCAAAGGCAAGCCGCATGGACCAAGGCCCTGCGGCTTTTTCTCTATCGCAAGGTGCGTCTGGCCGGGAAGAAGAACATCCTGGAGCTGGGCGCGGGAAGCGGGGTCATCCTAAGCGAGATCTCGGAGCGCACGGAGGCCCGGCTTTGCGGCATAGAGGCCGACCCCCAAATGACAGCCTTGGCCAAAGCCCAATATCCAGACATAGAATTCAGGACGGCCCGGGCCGAAAAGCTTCCCTTTCCGGCCAACTCTTTTGACCTGATAGTCACCCACTACTTCTGGCTGTGGCAGAAAGATCCTAAAGCCGTTCTGTCCGAGGCCCGCCGGGTCCTAAAAAAGGGCGGGCACCTGGCCAGCCTGTGCGAGCCGGACTATATGGGCCGCATTGACGAACCGACGGAGCTGGGAGGGATAAGGGATTTGATTTTAGGGACACTGGCCAAACAGGGCGCGGATCCGGGACTGGCCGGAAAACTCGAAACTCTAATGACCCAAGCCGGGTTCAAGACCGAAGCCGGGCGGCAGGAGGGCTGCTGGGACTGGCGGGAGTACCAGAAGCAGTTTGACCGGGAATGGGAATTCATCGGGCATCTGTGCGGTTTTGGGAAGAGGCTGGAAGCTTTGAAACAGAAGGACCTTCAGGCGGTGGCGGAGAGGAAGAGAAAGATGTGCATGCCGGTGCGCTGGGCGGTCGGGACGAAATAGCGATTTATTAACATTATGACATTGTGACACTATGATGACCATTTGTTGGTCGTGAATGGTGAAAGGTGAAGCGTGAATATTTTTGAGCAAAAGAAAACCGGCCGGGCCGGTTTTTTTGTTGTTGACAGAGCCCTAATTGCTTGCTATACTTACGGTTTATATGATGGGGCAGTGGGCTTTAACCAGTCACAAAAAATATCATTTTAGGTGCATAAAATGAAAAAATACGGCGTTATATTGCTTTGTCTTTTGTCCATATCCTGCGTCACACTGCAGCCGGCGGTGGACAAGAAATCCCCGGTCTCCCAGGACCAGAAAGCCAGGGAGGAACTGCGGCTGAAAAAGGAGGCCGAGGCCTCCGGTCTTTTGGAAAAGGCCCAAACGCAGTACTCCGAGCGCAAGCCGGCCGAGGCGGCGGAGACCCTGCAGCAGCTGTTGGCCAAGCATCCCGAAACGCCAGCGGCCGCGGAGGCCCTGTACCTGACGGCCCTGTACCGCCTGGAACTTAAGCAGATAGACCTGGCCCTGCAGAGCGGCTTTAAGCTGACCGAAAAATATCCCGATTCCGAATTCTGGGCCAAGACCAAGAAGGTTTTAGGCGACTGCTACACCGAGAACAGGGACTATGTGAAAGCCGGCCAGCAGTATCTGGAGGGCATGGCCAAGGCCAAGGCCCCGGAGGACCGCGAGACCATAAGGCTGCCGCTGCTGACGCTGATCAACGAGAAGCTGTCCTCGGGCGAACTGCGGATACTCTACAAGACATATTCCACTACTGAGACCGCCCCGGCCATGGGCCTCAGATTATGCAAGATGGAGCTGGAGGCCAAGAACATTCCCGAGGCCAAAAAACTGCTGGCGGACCTTGCCAAAAAATATCCCGCCAGCGGGGAGGCCGGAACCGCCAGCCTGCTCTTATCCCAGTTATCCGGAGAGAACGCGATCATCCCGGTCGCCCCGGTGGAAAAGAAGATCGGCCTGCTGGCGCCCCTGACCGGCAAGTTCGGAGAATTCGGGCTGGCGGTGCAGAACGGGGTGGAACTGGCCTTTGAGGAATACAACCAGAAGGCCGTTGAAAAATTCAAAATAGTGTCGGCCGACACCAAGGGCGATGCCATCGACGCGGTCAGACAGGCCCGGCGTCTGGCCGACTCCTCCATGGTGATGGGGCTGATCGGAGAAGTGCTTTCCGGGGCCACCATCGCCGCGGCCGGGGTGGCCGATGTGCTGGGCGTTCCCCTGCTTTCGCCCACCGCCACCGACGACCGGATCTCGACCATCGGGCCCAACATCTTTCAGCTGAACCCCAGCCTGAGCTGGCAGGGGCCGGCGGTGGCCCAGTACGCGGTGAAAGCCCGGGGCTTTAAGGCCCTGGCCATGCTGTATCCCGACGAAGGCGCCTGGGAATCGGTGGCCCAGGCCTTTGCCAAGGAGGCCGCCAAGCTGGGGGCCAGGATGGTCTATGCCCAGGCCTACACCCCCGGCACCACCGACTTTAAGGCCCAGATAGACCAGCTGAAGCTGGTGAAGGTGGACGCGTTGTTCCTGCCGGCCTCGCCCTCGGACATCGTGATGATAGCGCCCCAGCTGGCCTACAACCAGCTGAAGCTCCAGCTATTGGGTCCCGAATCCTGGGGAGACCCCAAGGTGTCGGCCCAGGGCGACGTTTACGTGGAGGGGGCCATCTTCGCCGTGCTTTCGGAGAGCTCGGAGCTGGCCCAGTCCTCGGCCGCCTTTGAAGAGCGCTTTAAGAAGCGCTACGGCAAGCCGCCGTCCAAGCAGGCCGCCCAGGGCTACGATGCCGCCAGGATCATGATCGCCGCCCTGCAAAAGAACCCGGCCTCCCGCCAGGAACTGCGGACCTATCTGACCAGCGGCGATTTCACCGGACTGAAACTCTCGGGCCAGGGAAGCTTTGGCCGGTTTGGGGCCCAGCCCAAGGCCAAGATGATGACCATCAAGAACCGGCAGTCGGTGGGCCTGGATGAAGCGGCTGCGGCCAAGGACAAGAAGGCCCCGGTCCCGGTGAAGAACGAAAAGGCCAAGGCCGACAGCACCAAGAAGGAAACGCCCAAGCCGAAGAAACCCTGATGGGACGCTGGCTTCGACAGGCTCAGCCGAACGATATCCGCAGATTACGCAGATTGGTATAATTTCTTACCGGGATTTTATCAGAAAACCCCTCCTTCGCTAAAGCTACGGCGGGTGGACATGAAGGAAGGAAATAAATATTTAAGGCTAATCCAATAATCGATAGAAACTAGTTGTCCAAAGGTTCCAACCCCGGTTGTCGCGTTAAAACGATCAGTGAGCATCGCAGTTGATGGCGGTTAAAAGCTTGTCTGGCCTGTTTGAGGGCTTGGCCAAAGCCCGAGTTCAGACAAGCCCGTCAGCAAAGAGAAGCGCAGCGCGGGCCCGCTGACCTGTCCGCCGAAGCAGGAGCGTAGGCGGGAGCATTAGCGTAAGCG
>JAURWH010000198.1 GCA_030655055.1 bacterium | reverse complement strand
GCGTCACCCATATGAGCATGTTCTGCCTGCCAAAGTTCTTGCGGAAGGACTTTGAGAAACAACAGAGGGTGATCACCGACAAGAAACTGATGACAGCCAAGTTCGCCTGAGATACCTTTGCCCACGAAAAACACGAAAAGGCGCGAAAAGGATTACTCACACAAAGACACGGAGATCACTAAGGTATTTTTTATTTTATATTTATGTTTTCCTGCATTCATGGTTTCCTTATAAAAAGCAGTTACGAGTTTAAATGAAACACAGAACATCCCCCAACAGATCCCCCCAGAGCCGGGCCCCGCTGTTCGAGGCCCTGGCCGAGTACGTCAAACAGCCCAAGGCGGCCTTTCACACCCCCGGCCACAAGCAGGGCAAGGGCATAGACCCGGCCTGGCGCCAGCTGGCGGGCGACAACATCTTCCGGATGGACCTGACCGTGCTGCCGGAGACCGACTGCCTGTTCCATCCCACCGGAGTCCTAAAAGCAGCCCAGGCCCTGGCTGCCAAGGCCTACCAGGCCGACCACAGCTATTTTCTGGTCAACGGCTCCACCGGCGGCAACCTGGCCATGCTGATGGGCGTGCTATTTCCCGGCGACAAGATCATCGTCCCCCGCCACACCCACAAGTCGGTGATCGCCGGGCTGATCATGTCCGGGGCCCTGCCGGTCTACATCCATCCCGAGGTCAACCAGCAGTGGGGGCTGATCCTGAACGTCTCGCCGGAATCGGTGGAGCGGGCCATGGAAAAGAACCCCGGGGCCCGGGCGGTGTTCGTCTCCTCGCCCACCTATCACGGCATCTGCTGCGACCTGGAGAAGATAGTGAAGGCCGCCCACCTCAACGACCGGGTAGTGATGGTAGACCAGGCCCACGGTCCGCATTTCCTGTTCCATCCCAGTTTGCCCACCTCGGCCATGGAGGCCGGGGCCGACATCTGCGTGGAGAGCACTCACAAGCTGATCTCCGGCCTGACCCAGGCCTCCATGCTGCACGTCAAGGGGCCCAACATAGACATCCGGGACCTGGAGGAGGTTCTTTTGCTGACCCAGAGCACCAGCCCGTCCTATCTGCTGATGGCCTCGCTGGACCTGGCCCGGAGGCAGATGGCCCTGCACGGCCGGGAACTGCTGGACAGGTCCATAAAGATCTCGGTCAAGCTGAAGAAGGACATCAACGCCGTCAAGGGCCTGTACTGCCTTAATCCCGAGGACGTCAAGCCCTTCAAGCTGGACCCGTCCAAGCTGATCGTCTTCGTGGACAAGCTGGGCCTGACCGGCTACCAGGCCAGCCAGATACTTAATGAGAAATACAACATCCAGGCCGAGATGGCCGACTGGGACCACGTGGCCTTCATCTTCACTTTGGCCGACGGACAGGCCGAGGCCGGCAAGCTGCTGGCGGCGCTTAAAGCCCTGGCCGGCTCCTGCCAGCCCAACGCCCGGCTGAAGAAGCTGGACATCCAGTTCCCGTCCAACTATCCCGCCATGTCGCTGACCCCGAGGGAGGCCTTTTTTGCCGGGTACAAGACCATACCCTTAAAGGATTCGGTGGGCGAGATCTCAACCGAGTTCTTCACCGTCTACCCGCCGGGCATCCCGGTGATAGTGCCGGGGGAGCGGATCACCAAAGAGGCGGTGGAGTATTTGAGGGACATGAAGAAGATCGGGGCCATACTGGTGGGGCCGGAGGCCGGCCAGCCGGGGAAGATCAGGGTCGTGGCTTGAAATGGGGAACCGTAATGGGACGCAGACTTCGACATGGCTTCGGCACGCTCAGCCCGGCGGCTCAGGGCATGTAAACAGTAAACTGGTCGTAGGCTAGGGGCTTGACAAATAGCTTTTTTAGAGTGATAATTACTAATCTTTGAAAACAAAACGGCCAATAAACAAAACTCAATAAACAAGGAGCGACTTAAAATGTGCAATTGTTGCGGGTGCGGAAGCAAAGTGGACTACAAGTGCGATGACTGCGGCAAGACCTCCAAGGTTCCCAAGGAGTGCTGCGGCAAGCCGATGAAGAAGCAGAAGTAAACTGACTGCTTTATGGACCAGATCACCAAAGAAATGACCATTATGGAGGTGGTCAACCAGTTCCCCAAGACCATCAAGGTATTTTACTCCCATGGCCTTTTCTGCGTTGGCTGCAGCGTGGCCTACCGGGAAACGGTGGAACAGGGGGCTATGACCCACGGATTGGATGCCGGCCAACTCGTGGTTGAGCTGAATGCCTGCCTTAAGGAAGCCGAACCGGCGGAGAAAAAATAAGCCACTGGTAAAAAAGCAGCCTGTTAAAAAACAGGCTGCTTTTTTGTTTGACTGCGGGCGAAAGATGTATTAAAATACTTTAAATGATTTTCCGATCAAATCGGAAAGCCATTATCTTAATAAAACCAAGATCTCAAATATTCAAACCGGAGGGATCAAAATGAGACACATTAAACTCCTATTGCCACTGCTGTTTCTTCTTATGTCTTCTCCCAGTATAGCCCAGAACGCCGATTCGGCCAACCATTGCCTGAAACTGGCCCAGCAGGATTACCAGGCCGGGGATTATCAAAAAGCGGCCCAGAACTACATCTCCCTGCTGAGGCACTATCCCGGTTATGTCCTGGCCGTTTACAATACGGCCTGCTGTTACAGCCTTTTGAACAACAAGGCCGAGGCCGTTAAATGGCTGGAAAGTGCGGTGGACCTGGGATATTATGATTTTGACCGGGACCAGGACATGAATAACATCCGCAGCACCAGGCAATACAAGAAGACCCTGGCCCGGGTTCAAAAGCTGATCGCAGAATTGAAAGCCAAAACGGAAAAACCCGTCATTGGACTGCCCCAGGATTTCGATCCCGCCAAGACCTACGGCCTGCTGGTGGCCCTGCACGGCTACGGCAGCGATCCCAACAACATAGTACAGGCCCTGGCCGGAGTTCCGCAGCAGATGGGTTATATCGTGCTGGCCCCCTACGGGCCTGACGCGGCGGGAAAGGACGGTTTCAGCTGGGGCGAACGGGACACGGCCGAGCAGAAGGTGCTGGCCGCCATAAAGACGGCGCAGGCCAAATACAAGATAGATCCTTCAAGGATAATACTGATGGGCTTTTCCCAGGGAGCCACAACTTCTTACTATATCGGAACCAAGAATGCTGCTCTTTTCAAGGGCATCATCCCCATGGCCGGGATGTATGATTCCTCGCTGGACCAGTTCCTGCCAAGGAGCCGGGAGAATAACCTTAAAGTCTATATCATGTTCGGGGAGCTGGAGCCGGAGGCCATGATCAAGGCCAACCTGGAGGCGATAAGATCGTTCATCATGTCGGGGATAACCGCCAGCTTCAATGTCTACGCCCGGCTGGGGCATGCCTTTCCGCCCAACCAGGAATTCGAGCTGCAAAGGGCCATTGAGTGGGTGGAGAAGTGAGATTGATCAGTGACAAAGCCCGGATCGAATCCTTCCTCCGCCAAAACCCAGCGCTCCATCTTTACGAGTTGGGCGACCTGGATGATTTCTTTTTCCCTTATACTGCCTGGTACGCCCTGGAAGAGAAGGGAATGATCAGCGCCCTGGCGCTATTATATACAGGCACAGAACTCCCGGTGCTGCTGGCATTGGATGACCCGGGCTCGGCTGCAATGCCGGGGCTGCTTGATGAACTTAAGGTTAAAATCCCGAAAAGGTTCTATTGCCATTTGACTCCGGGGCTGGAAAGCTCCCTGGAAGACATGTTTTTGCTGGAATCGCACGGCACCCATCATAAAATGACCTTGACCGACAGCAGCAAATTGGGTGATATCGATAGCTCCGGCGCAGTTCAACTTGATGCCAGGGACAAAGCGGAGATACTGGAATTCTACGCTTCCGCCTATCCCGGCAACTGGTTTGACGCTCGAATGCTGGAGACCGGGCAGTATTTCGGCCTCCGCCGGAATGGCCGGCTGGCCAGCATCGCCGGGATCCATGTCTATTCTCCGAAATACAAAGTGGCGGCATTGGGGAACATCGCCACTTTGCCTGAGTTCCGGGGCCAAGGGCTGGGAACCATTGTCACGGCGGCCTTGTGCCGGAACCTGCTGAAGACGGTGGGCATCATCGGGCTCAATGTAAAGACTGACAACGCGGATGCCATCAGATGCTACCAAAAACTGGGTTTTAAAATAACCGGAGAATACAACGAATTCATGGCCAATGAAAGGGAAAACCGACCGCCCCCCTGACCCCCTCCCGTAAGGAGGGGGAGACCATTATCCCTTCCCTTGTGGGGAAGGGGCAGGGGTTAGGTCCGGCAGCCAATAACTTGTGAAAAGCAATCATTCAACTTATATTAAAAGATTTATGAATCAAAAAGAAATACTGGAATTTGCCAAGGAGGCAGGGATCTCCGAAGAAGAGTCCCGGCAGTACTTTCTAAAGGAGGAAGCCCTGGAGCTCGAGGAGCAGAAGGCGCTCAAGCCGTTGTTCGACAAACTGGTCCTGCCGGCGGTGGAGCTGGGGGCGGGCATGGGCGATTTCACCGATGAACTGTTGCAGAAATACATTAAGATCACCGGGAAACTATACGCGGTGGAGCGTCTGGATACCACGGCGGCCAAGCTTAAGGAACGGTTCAAGGACATTCGGCTGGAAGTGCTGCAGTCAGATTCCACCAGCCTGCCTCTGCCCGACGGCTCGGCCGGGCTGGTGATCTCCCGGATGGCCCTGCACGACTTCGTCAGCGCCGACGGCGACGTGGCCAAGGCACTGGCCGACTGCATCCGGGTGCTGGCCCCGGGCGGGGTGTTCGTGGTCTACGACAAGATCAGGGACGGTTTTGCCGAGGTGGAAACCCAGTCGGCCGAAGGCCGGATGGAGCGGATGAACGTCCAACTGGCGGCGATCGAAGGCAAGGTCTGCTGGGGCCTGCATCTGCTGGAGGACTATGTCACTCTTCTGGGCAAGCTGGGACTGAAAGACATCAGGTCATCAGGTCTGGATGTCCCCGATACCCCGGGCTATGTCAGCATCATGTCCAAAACCCTGGAGGAGCGGCGGGCCGCCTATATCAAGCGTTGGGGGCCGGAAGCGGGGAAGTTGATAGACTCTGTTTTGGAGGATTTTGCCAAGATCCCGCCCAAAGCCCTGCCCCGGATGATAGTTTGGGGGATAAAACCGTAAAATCAGGTGCAATTTCACGATCTGAACACCTATAAGAACGAAGTTTGGACTTCGTTCTTATTTTTTTAATAATTTGTTAATCAGCTTAATTTATTGCATTGACAGTATTTATGACTTGTGATAAAATACAAGACTTAATAAAATGCCATAAATTTAACAAATTCTAAGCACTAATCCCCAAGAGCCAAACAAACAACTTCAGGCTTTGTCATTCTGAGAAGCCAGGCTTGACTTGCTCCCGAAGAATATGTTTATTCCACGGATTCTTCGGTTAGTCAGGCAAAGTTGCCAAGCTCAGAATGACCGGTTGGGAACTAGAAAATTGTAATTAGGATTTATAGTTTATAGATGCCTATCATCGAAGTAAATAACCTGGTCAAGGATTTCAAACGCTACCGCCGGAGGCCCGGTCTGACGGGGGCTTTCAAGGATCTTTGGGCCCGGAAATACGAGACCGTTCACGCCGTGAACCAGGTCAACTTTTCCATTGACTCCGGCGAGATAGTGGGCTACATCGGCCCCAACGGCGCGGGAAAATCCACCACCATCAAGATCCTGACCGGGATCCTGGTGCCCACCTCGGGCCAGGTGCGGGTCCAGGGGCTCATCCCCTACAAGCAGCGCTACCAGCACGTCAAGCAGATAGGGGTGGTCTTCGGCCAGCGCACCCAGCTGTGGTGGGACATCGCGGTGATGGAGTCGTTCAACCTGCTGCAGAAGATATACGAGATCCCGATGTCCGATTATAAGGCCCGGCTGGAGAAATTTGACCGGGTGCTGGGATTGAAGGAACTGCTGGAGGTTCCGGTGCGCAAGCTTTCCCTGGGCCAGCGGATGCGCTGCGACCTGGCGGCCTCGCTGCTTCACAATCCCAGGATAGTCTTTCTGGACGAGCCCACCATCGGGCTGGACGTGGCGGTCAAGGCCAACATCCGGGAATTCATCAAGGAGATCAACCAGGAGTACGGCACCACCGTCATCCTGACCACCCACGACATGTCCGACATCGAGGAACTGTGCAGCCGGGTGCTGATGATAGACGCCGGAAAGATCATCTACGACGGGGAATTGAAGGCCCTGAAGGACGGGGTGGACGCCAGCCGCCGGCTGCTGCTGGAGACCATCTTCCCGGTAAAACTCTCGGGGCTGGCCGACCTGCTTAAGGATTATCCTCTGGACATGCAGTCCACCGATGCCTACCACTGGGAGATCAGCTTCAACCGCAGCCAGGTGAACGCCGCCCAGCTGATGCACCTGCTGCTGTCCAGCCTGGACGTCAGGGACATCGGGCTGGAGGAGCCGCCGATCGAGGAGATCGTGCGCAAGGTCTACGAGGGGCGGAAGGTCCAATGAGGATGAGGTCGGCCAAATACTGGCAGTTCATGCGGCTGGGCTACATCACCTACCTGGCCTACCGCTTTCAGGTGCTGGCCAGCTTCGTCTCCTACCTGCTGATCATCGCCCTGAACTACTTCCTGTGGAAGGCGGTCTATTCCGGAAGGCAGGTGATAGCCGGGTTCACCATGGAGCAGATGATGACCTACGTGGTGATCGGCTGGTCGGCCCGGACCTTTTTTGCCAACCGGATCGACCGGATGATCGGGGACGCGGTCAAGGACGGCTCGATCATCATGGACCTGCTGAAGCCCACCAACTTCCAGCTCTACCACTATTTCCGCTCCTTCGGCCGGGCCGTATTCATGTTCATCTTCATGACCCTGCCCATCATAGTGGTGGCTTCGCTGCTGTTCCCGGTCCAGCTGCCCTCGGGAAAGCTGGGGCCGTATCTTTTTCCCCTGAGCATGGTCCTCAGCTTCTTCCTGCACGCCGGCATCAGCTATCTGACCGGGCTGGTGGCCTTCTTCACCCGCAACAACGAGGGGGTGTTCCGCTTCAAACAGCTGCTGGTGGAGGTCTTCTCCGGGGTGATGATCCCGATCACCTTTTTCCCGGGATGGGTGCAGAATGTTTTGTTCTGGCTGCCCTTCAAGTACATCGCCTACGCGCCACTCAGGATCTACCTGGGCATGGAGCCGCTGTCCCGCGTTCACCAGGGGGTGCTGCTGCAGATAATGTGGATCATCATCATCTACGCCGCCGGGCAGCTACTGTGGCACTATGGGATCAGACGGCTGGAGATACAGGGGGGATAAACCTATTACTGGTAAAATAGGAGTTGCACCATGTTTAATCCAAACATCAAAACTAGTTATTTGGCGCAGATGATTTATATTTGCGCCTTGGTCTGCATAGCCCCAACGGTGTCGTTACATGCCCAAGTTTTTGACCCCATTGCGCAATATGAATTAAATAGATCAAAGAACGTAAGCATTGCTTCTGCTGTACAAAGGACATTACAAGAGTTGGATAAAATTACTGATGATAAAACTAAAACAGAAGCTATATACACATTTGCAGAGTATTTACGATCACAAGAATCTGATATTCAAGATGACGATCCAACTAATGGAGATTTAATTAAATTAATGTATGGAGTGGTGAATGTTTATAAGTATAGTTTAAAGTATAAAACTGATAGAAATGCAGAAACATGCTATCGCATAGGCGATTATTTTTTAGACCCAGTATTAGATAAAAATGATTCTGCTACAAAGTATTATAAAATTGGTGCTTATAACTACGCCGGACAACTATATGCGGATGAATGTCTCATGAAAATAAAAGATTACGATACACTTATAAAAAACTATCCTAAAAGTAAATTGTACCGCCAAGTATGGATTAACAAGGCTAATTTGACATGGTCCAGTAATCCAGAAAAGACGATAGAGATATATAATGAATATTTTAGCAAATATATTGATGAAAAAAACATGGTACAAGATGATATTTGGATACTTACACAACGGGCTGAGTGCTATATTAAATTAAAGCAATACGAGAATGCACTCAAGGATTATAATAAATTCTTATCCTTATGGAAATGGAATAATAGTAAAAAGTTTGAGGTGCTTGTCGGTATTGCAGAGATATATGAAGAAGAAAAAGCCATAGATAGTTCCACGATATATTA